>NZ_VMKU01000123.1:0-6313 GCF_013276315.1 Streptococcus sp. 2741
TTTGAAAGTAGATGAGTATAACTGGTTGATGAGACTGTGAAAAGAGCATAAAGACCAGCTTGCAAGCTGGTCATACTCTTCGAAAATCTCTTCAAACCACGTCAGCTTCATCTACAACCTCAAANNCTAGTTTGCTCTTTGATTCTCATTGAGTATCAGTATAGGTTATAAGAATAAGTCTTGTAGGGTTTTGGCAACCCCATCTTGGTCGTTGGTAAGGGAAATTTGCTCATCTGCATAAGGGAGTAGCTCTGGATTGGCATTTTTCATGGCATAACCCTTCCCAGCAAAAGCGAGCATTTCGGTATCATTGTGTTCATCTCCAAAGGCAATCAAATCTTTTTTGTCACGATTCATTATCTTGAGCAAGTAGTCCAAAGCAAAGGCCTTGTTGACACCTTTTGGGGTACATTCAAGGATATTGAGCGGACCTCCCCAGGTATTGATAGAAAGTTGATGCTGGTAGAAGGCGTTCATTTCTTTTGCCAAGGCATATTTGTCACTGGCTCTGGTCTGTAACAGAATACAGTTAGGATCCTTGGTTACTAACTCTGGCTGAAATTGATCTTCAGGCTGGAAAGCTTCTACACCAAATAGTTTAGGATCGGCAATTTCTTCATTGGGATTTGTGATGTAGAATTTTTTACGGTATTCTCCAGCGATAAAATCGGCTTGAATGTCCTCAGAACGTCGAACCATGTCTAGCAGATATTTTTTGTCTACCGTCAAACACTTTTCAAAGTCCCAAACTTGGTCTGGCAAATGAGTAAGGGAGCCGTTGAAATTAATCATAGGAGTGTCTAAGCCTAGTTCACGGTAGAAATCTTTTGACATGCGGTAAGGGCGACCTGTCGTAATAATAACCTGATGGCCTTTTTCAGTAACTTTTTTAATGGTTTCTTTGGTAAAGTCAGAAATCTGACTGTCTGAGTTGAGCAGGGTTCCATCCAGGTCAACTGCAATAATTTTTTTCGTCATAGGGACCTTTCTAGTGTCTTTTCAGATAAGATGTCTACTATTATAACAGAAAGCAGGCAGAAAAGCAGATTCGAAACCAAAAAAGAAATTTCATCAAATTCTTAAATAAATCAAACAAAGATATTGAAAAAGTGAATGATAAATGATATAATCCTATTATTGTTCGTAAAAATTAAAAGGAGATTGATAATGGACAAATTATTTAAACTAAAAGAGAACGGTACAGACGTTCGTACAGAGGTTCTTGCTGGTTTAACAACTTTCTTTGCAATGAGCTATATTCTCTTTGTAAACCCACAAATTCTTTCGCAAACAGGAATGCCTGCTCAGGGTGTATTCCTTGCAACGATTATCGGTGCAGTAGCAGGAACCTTGATGATGGCCTTCTATGCTAACCTGCCATACGCTCAAGCGCCAGGTATGGGACTCAATGCCTTCTTTACCTTTACAGTCGTATTCGGACTTGGTTATTCATGGCAAGAAGCCCTAGCTATGGTCTTCATCTGTGGAATTATCTCATTGATTATTACCTTGACAAATGTTCGTAAAATGATCATTGAATCGATTCCAAACGCTCTTCGCTCAGCCATTTCAGCTGGTATCGGTGTCTTTCTTGCCTACGTAGGGATTAAGAATGCTGGGCTTTTGAAATTCTCTATCGATCCAGGAAATTACACTGTTGCAGGAGAAGGGGCTGACAAGGCTCAAGCAGCGATTACAGCAAATGCTTCAGCAGTTCCAGGATTGGTTAGCTTTAATAATCCAGCTGTTTTGGTGGCTCTTGCAGGACTTGCCATTACTATCTTTTTTGTTATCAAAGGGATTAAAGGGGGGATTATCCTCTCTATCTTGACAACAACTGTTCTTGCTATCGCAGTTGGTTTGGTAGATTTGTCTAGTATCGATTTTGCTAACAACCATGTTGGTGCAGCCTTTGAAGACTTGAAGACAGTTTTTGGTGCAGCTCTTGGTTCAGAAGGTTTGGGAGCTTTGATTTCAGATACAGCTCGCTTGCCTGAAACTCTGATGGCCATTCTTGCCTTTTCATTGACAGATATTTTTGACACGATTGGTACCTTGATCGGTACAGGTGAAAAAGTTGGTATCGTAGCGACAAATGGTGAAAATCACCAATCAGCTAAGTTGGATAAGGCTCTTTACTCCGACTTGATTGGTACTTCAATTGGTGCCATCGCTGGTACTTCGAACGTAACGACTTATGTTGAGTCTGCTGCTGGTATCGGTGCAGGTGGACGTACTGGTTTGACAGCCTTGGTCGTGGCAATCTGTTTTGCGATCTCAAGCTTCTTTAGCCCACTTCTAGCGATTGTACCAACAGCCGCTACAGCTCCAATCTTGATTATCGTTGGGATTATGATGTTGGCTAGCTTGAAAAACATCCATTGGGACGATATGTCTGAAGCGGTTCCTGCTTTCTTCACATCTATCTTTATGGGATTCAGCTACTCTATCACTCAAGGGATTGCAGTTGGTTTCTTGACTTACACTTTGACTAAGCTTGTCAAAGGTCAATCTAAAGATGTTCATGTCATGATTTGGATTTTGGATGCCTTGTTTATCCTTAACTACATCAGTATGGCCTTATAATAGGATAACCCAGGGGGATTTTCCCCCTTTTTGAATACAAAGGAGATGGGTGATGAAAGAGAAAAATATGTGGAAAGAATTATTGAATCGTGCAGGCTGGCTGTTAATCTTTTTGCTGGCGACAATTTTATATCAGATTCCTATAGGGGTTACTGCTATTTTAACCTTAAGAGAAGTACCGCTATTACAGTCAGGACTGATAGTTGCTGGTATTTCGATTGTGGTTCTGGTGCTATTTATTATTGGAGCTCGTAAAACGCAATTAGCAAGTTTTAATTTTTCATTTTTTAGAGCTAAGGATTTGGCACGTTTGGGATTAAGTTATTTAGTCATTATCTGTTCAAATATACTTGGTTCTATCTTGTTACAACTGTCAAATGAGACGACAACAGGTAACCAGTCTCAGATTAACGATATGGTTCAGAATAGTTCTCTGATTTCCAGTTTCTTCTTGTTGGCCTTGCTTGCTCCAATTTGTGAGGAAATCTTGTGCCGTGGGATTGTTCCTAAAAAGATTTTCCGAGGAAAAGAGAACTTGGGATTTGTAGTCGGTACGATTGTGTTTGCTTTATTGCACCAACCAAGTAATTTACCTTCTTTATTGATTTATGGAGGTATGTCGATCGTTCTGTCTTGGACGGCTTACAAAACCCAACGTTTGGAAATGTCTATCTTGCTTCACATGATTGTGAATGGGGTTGCTTTCTGTTTGTTGGCTCTTGTGGTGATCATGAGTCGGACATTAGGGATTTCTGTTTAAGATTTTTGACAATTGCTTACTTGTTTCTACTGGGAAAAAGATGAATGCAATCGTGTACATCTTTTTCTTTTTATGGTAAAATAGAGAAATAATATGGTGAAAAGCCTTGAGGGAGTGACCGATATGTCAACTAAAGTAAATCATGCAAAGACAGCTATTTGCGGAATTATCAATGTAACCCCAGACTCCTTTTCGGATGGTGGTCAATTTTTTGCGCTTGAGCAAGCGCTCCAGCAGGCTCGTAAATTGATAGCAGAAGGGGCTAGTATGCTAGATATCGGCGGAGAATCAACTCGGCCGGGAAGTAGCTATGTTGAGATAGAAATAGAAGAGGAAATCCAGCGTGTTGTTCCAGTGATTAAAGCGATTCGCAAGGAAAGTGATGTCCTCATTTCTATCGATACTTGGAAAAGTCAGGTGGCAGAGGCTGCTTTGGCTGCTGGTGCCAATCTAGTCAATGATATCACTGGTCTAATGGGTGATGAAAAAATGGCTCATGTGGTAGCTGAAGCGAGAGCGCAAGTGGTCATCATGTTTAATCCAGTTATTGCTCGACCTCAGCATCCTAGCTCGCTCATCTTTCCTCATTTTGGTTTTGGACAAGCTTTTACAGAGGAAGAGTTAGCTAACTTTGAAAAATTGCCAATCGAAGAGTTGATGGAGACTTTCTTTGAACGTGCACTAGCGAGAGCAAATCAAGCTGGAATTGCACAAGAAAATATCCTGTTGGATCCAGGAATTGGCTTTGGTCTGACCAAGAAAGAAAATCTGCTTCTTTTACGGGATCTGGATAAACTACATCAGAAAGGCTATCCAATCTTTCTTGGAGTGTCGCGCAAGCGGTTTGTCATCAATATCCTTGAAGAAAATGGTTTTGAAGTCAATCCTGAGACAGAAATTGGTTTCCGTAATCGGGACACGGCTTCGGCTCATGTAACTAGTATCGCTGCGAGACAGGGTGTAGAAGTGGTGCGCGTGCATGACGTAGCTAATCACAGGATGGCAGTTGAAATTGCTTCCGCTATTCGTCTGGCTGATGAAGCGGAAAATTTAGATTTAAAACAATACAAATAAGATGAAAGAATTTGAAAACAATCAGTGGATTGCTAACTACCGGACGGATCAACCGCATTTTGGCTTGGAACGAATGGTGGAACTGTTAGCTTTGCGTGGCAATCCCCATCTCAAACTCAAGGTCATCCATATCGGAGGGACCAACGGCAAGGGTTCGACCATTGCTTTTTTGACAAATATGCTGAAAAAGCTAGGGCTGAGAGTTGGCGTGTTTAGCTCGCCCTATCTCATTCATTATACAGACCAGATTAGCATCAATGGGGGATCCATTCCAGAGGCTAGACTAGAAGCCCTCATGGCAGACTATCAGTCTTTGCTGGAGGGAGAAGCGGTCGCCAATTTGCAGGGGACAACCGAGTTTGAGATTATCACAGCCATAGCCTATGATTACTTTGCCTCGGAGCAAGTAGACGTGGCTATCATGGAAGTCGGCATGGGTGGACTTTTAGATAGTACCAATGTCTGTCAGCCCATTTTGACAGGAATCACGACTATTGGATTGGATCATGTGGCTCTACTTGGTGACACCTTGGAAGCCATAGCAGAGCAGAAAGCTGGTATTATCAAACAAGGTATTTCCTTGGTGACAGGTCGCATTTCTCCAGATGCTTTGGCTGTGATTGACCGCATTGCAGAAGGGAAAGATGCGCCGAGACTTGCCTACGGGGCAGATTATCAGGTCAGCCATCAAAAGAGTGTGGTGACAGGCGAAGTCTTTGACTATACAAGTGCTGTCAGACAAGGTCGCTTCCAGACAGGTTTACTTGGTTTGTACCAAATAGAGAATGCTGGGATGGCCATAGCTTTACTTGATACTTTTTGTCAAGAAGATGGTCGAGAACTAGCAAGCAATGACTTGCTTGCTCAAGCCTTGGAAGAAACAAGTTGGCCAGGGCGTTTGGAAATCGTGTCAAGAGATCCCTTGATGATCTTGGATGGGGCCCACAATCCCCATGCTATCAAGGCTTTATTAGCAACCTTGCAAGAACGCTTTGCGGATTATCATAAGGAAATCCTCTTTACTTGTATTAAAACCAAGGCCTTGGAGGATATGTTGGACTTGCTGGGGGCCATGCCAGATACCGAGCTTACTTTGACACATTTTGACGATAGTCGGGCGACTGATGAAAGCGTGCTGAAAGAGGCAGCTAAGTCTAGAAATCTCAGCTACCAAGGTTGGCAGGATTTTCTAGAGCAGAAATTGACAGATAAAAAAGAAGAGAAACAAACAGTTAGGATTGTCACAGGTTCCTTGTATTTCTTGAGCCAAGTGAGAGCCTATCTGATGGAGAGGAAGAATGAAAATGGATACACAAAAGATTGAAGCAGCTGTAAAAATGATTATCGAGGCTGTCGGAGAGGACGCTAACCGCGAGGGCTTACAGGAAACACCTGCTCGTGTCGCTCGTATGTACCAAGAGATTTTTTCAGGTCTTGGTCAAACAGCGGAGGAACATTTGTCAAAATCCTTTGAGATTATTGATGATAATATGGTGGTAGAAAAGGATATTTTTTTCCATACAATGTGTGAACACCACTTCTTGCCATTTTATGGTAGAGCGCACATTGCCTACATTCCAGATGGCCGTGTGGCAGGCTTGTCTAAGCTAGCCCGTACGGTTGAAGTTTATTCGAAAAAGCCACAAATTCAAGAACGTTTGAATATCGAAGTGGCCGATGCCTTGATGGACTATCTAGGAGCTAAGGGAGCCTTTGTTGTCATTGAGGCAGAACATATGTGTATGAGTATGCGTGGTGTCAGAAAACCAGGCACTGCAACCTTGACGACAGTAGCTCGTGGTCTATTTGAAACAGATAAGGACCTTAGAGATCAGGCTTATCGTTTAATGGGACTATAATACTCTTCGAAAATCAAATTCAAACCACGTCAGC
>NZ_VMKU01000124.1:0-5846 GCF_013276315.1 Streptococcus sp. 2741
CGAATCCTGTCTTCCCGATACATTATAGAGATATGTGAGTGTGTATTTTTAAAACTAGATATTATATACATTAAGAGAGAATCAGTTTGCTTCTCTCTTTTTTGAATTTCAGTAATTCATTTTGGCAGCGTATACTTTTCGTCTCCAGTCTTTTCAATAAATACCGTATTTTAGGTATACACATTGAATTCAAGGGATTTTATAACTCCTATAAATTTTTAAGAAAGCAATAGAAGGGTTTTGTTCAACGTATAATATATGTGTTTGCCTGATAAAAATTTCTACTTTTTTTGATTTTAAATAAGTATTAGTTTACATTATAGTGTGAATGGGGTTTGATATTTCTTTTGAGGAAGCTGCCTTAAATTTTTCTACTTGTGTTTTATTGTATAGTGTATCTTGCTTGTTTTGAACAGAATCTTTTATGACATTTGTCATATTTCCTAGTGACAGAAGCATCTAGCTCCGCCAACTTCAAAAGTTTATAATTGAAGTATGAAATGGAGGATGAAGAGATGAAAAATAAAATGATTATCGCAATGAGTTTAGTAGCAGCAGGAGTTATGACCTATCTCATGTTTTCGGGATTGGATGAGGATTTCTATCATTTTCCTTGGGAGGTCTTTGCTGGATTTGGAATGATGTCTTGGCTTGTTAGAGAAGGTTTGAAATTAGTCGGAGATGTGAAAAAGGAGTTTGAGGAATGAAAAAAGCGATTATCTATCTCTTTATTGGACTATCACTAGTGGTATGGTTGGTAGAAATGTTTACAGGTTGGTTTGATCAAGCCTTCCTTCACCAATTCATCCGTGGTGTATGTGGATTAGGATTTATGATTTTTATCGTCTTTCCGATGAGTAATGAGTGGCTGAAAGGAGAATATCATGAACATGATTAAGGTAGAAAGCCTAAATAAAAACATCAAGGGCAAGGCTATTTTGAAGGATATTTCCTTTGAGGTAGCTGAAGGTGAATGCGTCGCCTTGATTGGGCCCAATGGTGCTGGGAAGACCACACTCTTGGACTGTCTGCTTGGAGATAAACTGGTCACAAGCGGTCAAGTATCCATCCAAGACTTGTCAGTGACGAGTTCTCAGTTAGACTATATTAGAGGTTATCTGCCTCAAGAAAATGTCATCGTTCAGAAATTAAAGGTCATAGAGTTGATTGCTTTCTTTCAAAGCATTTACCCAAATCCCTTGAGCAACCAGGAAATCGATCAACTATTGCAGTTTGACCAGCATCAGAAAGAGCAATTCGCAGAAAAATTGTCAGGCGGGCAAAAGCGTCTCTTCTCTTTTGTCTTGACCTTGATTGGGCGACCAAAGCTTGTCTTTTTAGATGAACCAACTGCTGCCATGGATACTTCAACTCGTCAACGCTTTTGGGAAATTGTTCAGGACCTAAAAGCTAAGGGAGTTACCATTCTCTATTCCTCCCATTATATCGAAGAGGTAGAGCATACAGCGGACCGAATCTTGGTCTTGAATAAGGGAGAGTTGATTCGCGATACAACACCTCTAGCCATGCGCAGTGAGGAGATTGAAAAGCACTTTATCCTTCCTCTAGCATACAAGGAAGTCATTGAGCAGTCTAACTTGGTTGAAAACTGGTCACAAAAACAAGATGCTTTGCAAGTAGTTACACGTGAAGCGGATGCTTTTTGGCAACTATTAGTCCGAGCAGGATGTAGGATTCAAGAAATTGAAGTCAATAATCGTAGTTTGCTGGATACAATCTTTGAAGAAACTCAAAAAGGAGATGACTAAGATGAAACGATGGATAGCATTAAATAAGATAGAATTTTTATTGACCAAACGGCAACTCGTCTATTATTTATTATCAGTAGGGATGCCGACAGCCTTCTATCTATTCTTTTCTGGCATGTACCAGGACACACCAGGTGGACCCGCGAATTTTATGCGTGATTATCTTATCTCAATGACTGCCTTTTCCATGATGTCGACCGCTATCTTTTCATTCCCAGCTGTTTTACATACCGATAAGATGAACAACTGGCAGAAAACATTGCGTCATAGCCCTGTAAATATGGTAGAATATTATCTATCAAAGATAACAAGTATGCTGGTTGATTATTTGGTTTCAATCTTGGTGGTTTTCTCAGTTGGGCATTTTGTAAGAGGTGTGGATATGCCTTTAGCAAGCTGGGTTGGAGCTGCGATTTTGCTGATTATGGGAAGTATTGCTTTTGTAGCGCTTGGCTTGGCCTTGACTCTCTTACCAACTAGTCAGCTGATGTCTGTCGTGGGTAATCTTCTTTATCTAGGATTGGCTGTTTTAGGTGGACTCTGGATGCCTATCTCTTTATTTCCAGACTGGATGCAAGCAGTCGGTAAGTGTCTCCCGACCTATCAGTTGATGGAGTTGCTCAAGACCTTCTTAAACGAGGGTGGCATCAATCTATCAGCCACAGTTTATTTACTTGTTTTTTCAGTAGTTTTGTTTGGTTTGACTATCTACCTTCAAGGTCATAAGGAGAATGCTTAATGCTTGAGAGACTGAAAAGCATACACTATATGTTTTGGATCAGTTTAATTTTTATGATTTTCCCTATCCTACCTGTAGTGACTGGGTGGCTTTCTGTCTGGCATTTATTGATTGATATTCTATTTGTAGTGGCGTATTTGGGTGTTTTAATAACTAAGAACCAGCGCATATCATGGCTTTTCTGGGGGATCATGCTGGTCTATGTAGCTGGGAATACCGCCTTTGTTGCTGTTAATTATATCTGGTTTTTCTTTTTCCTATCCAATCTCTTAAGTTATCATTTCAGCGTACGTAGTTTAAAGTCTTTACATGTCTGGACTTTTCTTCTTGCTCAAGTCCTTGTTGTGGGGCAACTTTTGATTTTTCAGAGAATCGAAGTTGAGTTTTTAGTCTATCTGCTTGGAATTCTCACTTTTATCGATTTAATGACTTTTGGCTTGGTTCGGATTCGGATTGTGGAGGATTTGAAAGAAGCTCAGGCTAAGCAGAATGCCCAGATAAATCTTTTGCTTGCTGAAAATGAACGCAGTCGTATCGGTCAGGATTTGCATGATAGTCTGGGACACACCTTTGCTATGCTGAGTGTCAAGACAGATCTGGCCCTGCAGTTATTTCAGATGGAGGCTTATCCACAGGTGGAAAAGGAATTAAAAGAAATTCACCAGATAAGCAAGGATTCCATGAATGAAGTGCGAACCATTGTGGAAAATCTGAAATCACGGACCTTAGCATCAGAACTTGAAACTGTCAAAAAGATGCTAGAGATTGCTGGAATTGAGGTGGAAACGGCTAATCAACTAGATACCGCTAGCCTTACTCAGGAATTGGAGTCAACGGCTTCCATGATTTTGCTTGAGTTGGTGACCAATATCATCAAACATGCTAAAGCGTCTAAAGTCTACTTAAAATTAGAACGGACAGAGAAGGAACTCATTCTAACAGTGAGAGATGATGGCTGTGGCTTTGCTTCTATAAAGGGGGATGACCTCCCTACAGTTCGAGATCGTGTTCTTCCAATTTCGGGAGAAGTAAAGGTAATTAGTTGGAAACAACCGACAGAAGTTCAGGTTAGACTACCTTATAAGGAGAGAAACTAAGATGAAACTACTTGTTGCAGAAGATCAAAGTATGTTGCGAGATGCCATGTGCCAGTTGCTCACGCTTCAACCGGATGTAGAGTCTATCTTTCAAGCCAAGAATGGGCAAGAAGCAATCCAACTATTAGAAAAGGAGTCTGTGGATATCGCCATCCTTGACGTAGAAATGCCTGTTAAGACAGGTCTTGAAGTCTTGGAGTGGATACGAGCAGAAAATCTAGAAACAAAGGTGGTTGTGGTGACGACCTTCAAGCGTCCTGGGTATTTTGAACGTGCGGTCAAGGCTGGAGTAGATGCTTATGTATTAAAAGAAAGAAACATTGCAGACCTCATGAAAACCTTGCACACCGTCCTCGAAGGACGCAAGGAGTATTCGCCTGAATTGATGGAAGTGGTGATGACGCATCCCAATCCATTAACAGAACAAGAAATCGCAGTTTTAAAGGGAATTGCTCAGGGCTTCTCTAACCAAGAAATTGCAGACAAACTTTATCTATCCAACGGAACAGTCCGAAACTATGTCACTAATATTCTTTCGAAACTAGATGCAGGTAATCGAACAGAGGCAGCTAATATCGCGAAAGAATCTGGTTGGTTGTGATACTATCATAACGCGAAAACCATTATGTGTTAAAATTATTCAATCAAACAATTTGTAACTTGAGGGGGCTTAGTTTCCTCCTTTTTGTGGCTCTAAGGTGGTAGCAAGGAGCTAAACCTAGGCTTTCTATGAAATTTTTTCAATCAATCCTCAAAAAACACTTGAAAGTGTTTACAATTAGTGATAGAATGGAATAAGTAAAAATATGAAAACGAAATTTTCACATCTTCACTTTTGTAAGTAGATATAGAGCTTTAATCGGTGCCTCTACTTGTAAAAGAATGTGTGGGATAGAAAGGACAGGAAAAGGAATGAATGCAGATGATACAGTAACCATTTATGATGTCGCTCGTGAAGCAGGTGTTTCCATGGCGACGGTCAGCCGTGTGGTTAATGGCAATAAAAATGTAAAAGAGAATACCCGTAAAAAAGTGCTTGAGGTAATTGATCGTTTGGATTATCGTCCAAATGCAGTTGCGCGTGGTCTTGCAAGTAAAAAGACAACCACTGTTGGTGTCGTGATTCCAAATATTACCAATGGTTATTTTTCGAGTTTGGCTAAGGGGATTGATGATATTGCAGAAATGTACAAGTACAATATTGTCCTAGCTAATAGCGATGAAGATAACGAGAAAGAAGTTTCTGTTGTCAATACCCTCTTTTCAAAGCAGGTAGATGGCATTATCTTTATGGGTTATCACTTGACAGATAAAATTCGCTCAGAATTTTCGCGTTCACGTACTCCGATTGTTCTCGCAGGAACTGTGGATGTAGAGCATCAGCTTCCAAGTGTCAATATTGACTACAAACAAGCTACGATTGATGCAGTGACCTACCTCGCTAAAGAAAATGAGCGCATTGCTTTTGTCAGTGGTCCACTAGTGGATGACATCAATGGTAAGGTTCGTTTGGTTGGCTACAAGGAAGCTTTGAAAAAAGCAGATATTCCTTATAGCGAAGGATTGGTATTTGAATCTAAATACACTTATGAAGATGGCTATGCCTTGGCAGAGCGCTTGATTTCATCAAATGCAACTGCAGCAATTGTAACAGGTGATGAGTTGGCGGCAGGTGTCTTGAACGGTTTGGCTGATAAAGGTGTGTCAGTACCAGAAGAATTTGAGATCATTGCCAGTGATGATTCGCAAGTCTCTCGCTTTACCCGTCCAAACTTGACAACTATTGCCCAACCTCTTTATGACCTTGGTGCCATTAGTATGCGTATGTTGACTAAGATTATGCACAAGGAAGTGTTGGAAGAACGTGAAGTTCTATTATCTCATGGATTAACAGAACGTAGCTCAACACGAAAACGTAAATAGAAAAAATCAGGGAATCGAGAAGATTTCCTGATTTTGTGCTCTTAAACAAGAGATGTTGACTTAATGAATACCATAGAGCGGACTAGGCGGCTGGTTAAAGGCTGCGCAACACACTGCTTTGAACTTGTAGATAGAACTGACGAAGTCAGCTCAAAACACTGTTTTGAGGTTGCAGATAGAACTGACGAAGTCAGTAACATATATACGGCAAGGCGACGTTGACGCGGTTTGAAGAGATTTTCGAAGAGTATTAGTATAGAAAAGTGAATCTGAACTAGTACATCACTGCTTCTAAAACATTCTTATAAATTGATTTAA
>NZ_VMKU01000125.1:0-8776 GCF_013276315.1 Streptococcus sp. 2741
CGGCTAGCTTCCTAGTTTGCTTTTTGATTTTCATTGAGTATTATATAAAATCACCCCTCTAGTGTTCATAAACTAGGGGGGAAATTTGTATCATACTATCGTTTAACGCACTTCTGCATTGACTTTTTCTTCGAGAGAAGCTTGGATTTTTTCCATGTAGCGTGCGACTTCTTCGTCCGTTAAGCTGTCTTCTGGATTTTGGAAAGTCAAGCTATAAGCCATTGACTTCATACCAAGTCCCAATTTTTCGCCTGAGAAGACGTCAAAGAGTTTGATATCTGTCAAGCGTTTCACACCGGCAGCTTGGATAGCGTCCACAACTTCTTGGTGAGTGACTTCTGCCTTTAGGAGAAGGGCAACGTCACGGCTAACTGCTGGGAATTTTGTGATTTCCACAAATGGAGTAGCAGGTTGAAGGGCAGCCTCGATGGCTGAAAGGTTGAGCTCAGCCACATACGTTTCTGGAATATCGTAGGCCTTAGCAGTGACTGGATGCACTTGACCAAGGAAACCAAGAACTTGGTCACCGAGTGAAATCACGGCTGTACGACCTGGATGAAGGCTAGCGATTTCAGATGTTGCTATATAGGTTACTTGGAGTCCCAAACGAGTAAATAGGGCTTCAAGGATTCCCTTAGCATAGAAGAAATCAACTGGAACTGCTGCTGTTTGGAAATCTTTTTCAGCAACTAAGCCTGTCAAGGCAAAAGCAAAGCTGTTGATCTCATTTGGAAGTTCTTCTTTTGGATTGCCTATCTGTTCAAAGACTTTTCCAATCTCGTAAAGGGCCAAGTTTTTGTTCTTACGAGCCACGTTGTAAGCAACTGTATCTAGGATACCAGAAATCATATTTTGACGGAGGACAGAACGGTCCACTGTCATTGGCCACATGAGTTCAGTAAGGTTACTTGGTTGAGCCGTAAACTCAACTGCTTTTTCAGGAGTTGTTAGAGCATAGGTGATGATTTCTGTCAAACCTGCTCCTTCAGCAATGGTACGAACTTGACGGCGAAGTTTTTGAGTTGCAGTCAATTCACCAGCTGTACCATCGTCTTTTGGAAGGCTGGTTGGCAAGCGATCATAGCCATAGATACGAGCGATTTCTTCAAAGAGGTCTGCCTCGATAGTGATATCCCAGCGACGACGTGGGACGCTGACTGTAAAGCTGTCTGCATTTCCAGAAAGACCAAAGCCAAGACGACGGAAGACATCTTCTACATCAGCGTATGAAAGCTCAGTTCCGAGGACACGGTTGACGTCAGCAAGGGTAGAAGAAACTTCCACATCAGAGGTATCAAGTTCACCCGCTGAAACGATACCTTTACGCACCGTCGCACCTGCAAGTTCTGCAATCATGCTAGCCGCCGCATCAAGGGCTTCGTTAACAGTTGCCACATTGATACCTTTTTCAAAGCGAGAAGATGACTCAGAACGAAGGTTAAGACGACCACTAGTCTTGCGGATAGATTTTCCGTTGAAGACTGCAGCTTCAAGGACGACACGACTAGATTTCTCAGAGATTTCTGTTGCTTGACCGCCCATGACACCTGCAAGGGCTACTGGTTTGTCTGCGACAGTGATAACTAAGTCATTCACCTCTAAGTCACGTTCTTCACCATCTAAAGTCACTAATTTTTCACCAGCACGCGCTTCACGCACACGGATGTCAGTCCCTTCAAAGGTATCCAAGTCAAAGGCATGCATAGGTTGACCAAAGTAGAGCAGGATGTAGTTTGTCACGTCCACTACGTTGTTAATAGGACGGATTCCTTCGTTCATGAGAAGGTTTTGCAACCATTGTGGACTTGGTGCAATCGTCACATTATCCAAGATACGAGCTGCATAGTAAGGCGCCTTGTCTGTATCAATGCCCACAGAAAGAACATCTGCTGCAGCTTGGTCAGTTTCTGAAAGAGTAAATTCTTTAAAGTTGACTGCCTTGTCATAGATAGCTGCCACTTCGTGAGCCACTCCACGCATAGAAAGGGCATCTGCACGGTTTGGTGTGATAGACAGTTCGATGATTTCATCATCCAAGTCTAGGTATGAGAAGACTTCCTCACCTGGAACGGCATTTTCTGGCAAAATTTGGATGCCATCTGCGAATTCCTTAGGCACAACTGAGTCAGAAATTCCCAATTCGCCAAGCGAACAGATCATTCCAAGTGACTCTAAACCACGGATTTTTCCTTTTTTGATTTTGTAGTTGTCAGCGATGCGAGCTCCTGGAAGAGCCACCATAACCTTGATACCAGCACGCACATTTGGGGCACCACAGACGATTTGACGGGCTTCTTCTTCGCCAACGTTAACCTGACAAACATGAAGGTGAGTTTCTGGCACATCTTCGCAGGACAAGACCTCACCGACGACAATTTTTGAGAGACCAGCAGCCGGTGATTCGACACCTTCTACCTCGATCCCTGTGGTTGACATTTTTTCAGCCAACTCCTGTGATGGCACATCAATGTCCACCAATTCTTTTAACCATTTATAAGATACAAGCATAATTTAGTTCTCCAGAATGACCATTGCCACACTGGTTCTTTTCCTTTCCTATCATTTCAATAGAAGAATCCTCTTCTTACCTTAATTTCTTTCGCAGTAACCAATCCGTATCTACTTTTTGACCAACCATAAAATGATGTTGGCTAAATTTTTCAAAACCATATCGATTATAAAACGCTTGAGCTTTTGTATTATGCTCCCAAACACCTAACCAAGCCCAAGAAAAACTATTTTTTGTAGCAAGTTCAAGAGCAAATTCAAAAAGCTGCTTACCGAGTCCAAATCCTTGGAATTTTTGTAGCACATAGAGGCGTTGAATTTCAAAAGCGTTCTCTAATTCTCTCTCAGTCTGAGCACTTCCCCAGTTGACTTTGAGAAAACCAGCTACCTCCTCTTCATGCATAATGAAATAGGTTTCGGATTCTGGATTTTCCAACTCAGTTGACAAAACTCTCAGACTATAAGCCTCTTCAAAGTATTCCTGTAACTGCTCTTCCGTATTATCATGCGCAAATGTTTCACGAAAGGTTTGTTTGGCAATTTTGGACAACACCCCAACATCTGCCTTTTCTACTTTTCTAATCATTATTTAAACTGTTCTGAGAAGCGGACATCTCCTTGGTAGAAGCCACGGATATCGTTGATTCCGTAACGGAGCATAGCTACACGCTCTTGTCCAAGACCAAAGGCAAATCCAGAGTAAACAGTCGCATCGATACCACTCATTTCAAGGACACGTGGGTGAACCATACCGGCACCCATAATTTCGATCCAACCTGTTTTCTTACATACGTTACAGCCTTCTCCACCACACTTGAAGCAAGAAACATCCACCTCAACAGATGGCTCTGTGAATGGGAAGTAAGATGGACGCAGACGGATCTGACGCTCTTCACCGAACATTTTTTGCACAATCAACTGAAGCGTTCCTTGGAGGTCTGCCATAGAGATATTTTTCCCAACAACCAAGCCTTCAATTTGGTGGAACTGGTGACTGTGGGTCGCATCGTCCGTATCACGACGGAACACACGCCCTGGCGAAATCATTTTCAAAGGGCCTTTAGAGAAATCATGGGCATCCATAGCACGCGCTTGAACTGGAGACGTGTGAGTACGGAGTAAGATTTCTTCTGTGATATAGAAAGTATCCTGCATATCACGAGCTGGGTGGTCTTTTGGAAGGTTCATACGTTCAAAGTTATAGTAGTCTTGCTCCACTTCAAAACCATCCACGACTTGGTAACCCATACCGATGAAGATATCTTCGATTTCTTCACTGGTTTGTGTCAAAACGTGACGATGACCAGTCGCAACTGGACGACCTGGAAGCGTCACATCAATGCTCTCACTAGCCAGTTGAGTTGCGACTTTCTTTTCTTCCAAGAGCTTAGCTGTTTCTTCAAAGGCTGCTGTCAAGACATCACGAGCTTCATTGACATGTTTCCCAATGATTGGACGCATCTCAGCAGAAACATCTTTCATCCCTTTGAGGATTTCAGTGAGCGAACCCTTTTTACCAAGGACAGAGACACGCAAATCTTGCATCTCTTTTTCATTTTCAGCAGTAATCTGCTTCAAGCTAGCCAGCGTTTCTTCACGAAGCGCTTTTAATTGTTCTTCAATAGTTGACATAATTCCTCCATCAGTCGCTCGTAGATAAAAAGAAAACCACATGCCAAAAACTCCACTCGGAGCGTTGACACGCGGTACCATCCGTTTTCATCTGACAAGTCAGACCTTCATTTCTAAATCCATGCGCAAGTGAATTCACCCAGCTTTCATATAGAGAGCTTGCAGTCACGGCTCTCCTCCCTGATATACTTCCCTTGGGCTACTAGTCTTTCAGATTCCTATTCAATTACTACTTAGTTTATCAGATTTTTACCATTCTTGCAAGACCTATCTTACTTCTGCTTGTTAGCTTATTCTTATCTAAATTTATATAAACAATTTATCTAAATTAACTATTTATAATTTTTGTAACAAAATTAAATTAATTAATCCCCCTATAAAATAAAGAGGTTTAGAATTTGATGTCTTCCAAACCTCTTTATTTTATATTTAATGAGATGTTGCCTTAACCGTGATAATATCTAATCATCAATAAACAAACTATTTGAATAAGGATTCTCCATTTGATTCAATCACTCCTTTATACCAAGTAAAGGACATTTTCTTATATCGATTGAATGTGCCATTTCCATCATCATTTCGATCAACATAAATGAGACCGTACCTCTTAGAAAGCTGTGCAGTGGACATAGAAACGCAGTCAATACATCCCCAAGACGTATAGCCCATAATTTCCACACCATCTTGTAGAGCTTCAGCTACTTGCAATAAATGTTCTTTCATATACTGAATTCTATAATCATCTTGGACTGTTAAGTTATTAAATTCATCTTTTATTAGTTGATCTTTAGCACCTAATCCGTTTTCCACTATAAATAATGGAATTTGATAACGGTCATAATATCTATTTAAAATTATACGTAGTCCAATTGGATCAATTTGCCATCCCCACTCAGAAGACTCTAAATAAGGATTTACTAAGCCACCAATAATATTCCCTTCTCCTGAATTATACTGTGTTGGAAGAGCAGATTGAGTCACACTCATGTAATAGCTAAAGGATAAAAAATCTACAGTATAATTTTTTAATAACTCTGCATCTTCAGCTGCAAACTCTATGTTAATGTCATGTTCCTTAAAATATCTTTTTGCATAATTCGGATAATAACCTCTAACATGCACATCTGAAAATAGATAGTTTAGATTCTCATACTCATGAGTCGCCCATACATCTTTTGGATTTGGAGTCATTGGATAAGCTGGCATAGCTAATACCATACACCCCACCTTAAACTCTGAATGAATCTCACGAGCAATTTTTGTAACCAAACTCGAGGCGACTAATTCATGATGTATAGCTTGATATAATTCTTGTTTCGAAAGATTCTCCTTAGGTATATCTATTCCTCCACTAGTAAATGGTAATTCCAAAACAGAGTTTACTTCGTTAAATGTAAGCCAATATTTAACTTTATCTTTATACCTTTCTAAAACTGTTCGAGCAAATTTTTCATAAAAATGAATCATTCTCCTATCAACCCATCCATGATATTTTCTTGCTAAATATAATGGAGTCTCATAGTGTGAAAGAGTTACAAGTGGCTCTATCCCGTGAGCATGTAGTTCATCAAACAATTCATCATAATATTTCAAACCAGCTTCGTTAGGTTCTTCTTCATCTCCTTTTGGAAAAATTCTACTCCATGCAATAGAAGTACGAAAAACATTAAAGCCCATTTCAGAAAACAAGGATATATCTTCCTTATATTTATGATAAAAATCAATACCTAACAATTTTAAGTTATCTTCTGTAGGATTTTCTGTTGCTTCTCCTAATCCACCTTTGGGTAACACATCCTGAACTGATAATCCCTTACCATCTTCATTATATGCTCCCTCTACTTGATTAGCTGCAACAGCTCCACCCCAAAGAAAATCATCTGGAAAAATGGTCATAACTTTCCTCCATTATAATATTACCAGTAATTCCTTAGAATGCTCGATTGTCTGATTATTAGGTAATACTAATACATCTAGAAAATCATTGGTATTCGTTACAATTACTGGTGTAACTGTTTCGTAGCCTTTAGTCTTGATTAAATTCAAGTCCATTTCAAAAATCAACTGATTTTTGAAAACTCTGTCTCCTTCTTCTACATGACTAATAAAACCTTGACCTTTTAGCTCAACAGTATCTAATCCAATATGAATTAGTAACTCAACACCTTCATCACTCTTCAATCCAATTGCGTGCTTAGTCGGAAAAATATTTGTAATTTCCCCATCGAATGGTGCATAAACCTTACCCTCATTTGGGATAATCGCTACTCCGTCTCCAATAAGTTTATCTGAAAATGTTTTATCCTGGACATCACTTAACGGAATGATTTCTCCTGATATAGGAGAAAATACCATTTTTTTATTTGAAACTCTAGCCTCAACTTCTAAATGGCTAGAACTCTCTTCTTCATCGATTCCAAATATATAAGCTAATACAAAGGTAATAACAACCGAAATGACCACCACAATTAAAGCATTTACAATATTTGATGGTACATCAGAATAAATAAATTGAGGCAACGCTATCAAAGATGGGACAGCAAATAGATACGCTTTAACACTAGTAAGACCTGCAAATAATCCCGCTAATCCACCACCAATCATAGCTGCATAAAGCGGTTTTTTATATTTTAAAGTCACACCATATAATGCAGGTTCGGTAATCCCTGCAAGTAAGGCTGAGAAACCTGCTGCAAAAGCAATTTGTTTTGTATTATTATTTTTACTCTTTAATGCAACAGCCATCGAAGCAGCTCCTTGAGCTAAGTTTGACCCTAACATTGCTGGAAGAATTAATACGTCTGGAGTAGCAATAGATGCCGCCAAAAAAATAGGTGCAAAAGCCCAATGCATTCCAGTCATAACAATAAATGGCATAATAGCGCCAAGAATAGCTAATGTAAGCCATCCAGCTACACCATACATTTGCCCAACTAGATTTGATAATCCTTCACCAACAATTACTCCAATAGGTCCGACTACAACTAAGGCAATACAGCTTGATACTAATAATACTAGCGTAGGTTGCAAAAAACTCTTAGTAACAGCTGGTGTTAATTTAGCAATCATTTTTTCAATATATTTCATCAACCAAACCATAATAAGAATTGGAACGACTGACGAACCATAACTAGCTGGTGTCACAGGTACACCAAATAAACTAAGAGGATTCCCTGATTGCACCATTTGAACAAAATTTGGATGGAGAAGTACACCTGCTACAGACATAGCTAATGTAGATGTTACTTTTAATTTTTGTGATGCAGAATAAGCTAATAACAGCGGTAAGAAATAATATGGAGCATCCCCAAAAAATGTCAAAAAAGCAATAGTCTGAGAATCTGATTGCAATATACCAAGCATTGGTAAAATAATTACCAAGACTTTCAGCATACCTCCCCCTAACATTGCTGGAATGATTGGAGTCATGGAACCAGCGATATATTCAATGATTCTTTCTAAAATATTCCCTTTGTGCCCTTGATCAACTGAATCTGTTTCAAAATTGCCAAGTTTAATGAATTCTTTATAATAATTGGCTACATCATTACCAAGTATAATTTGATATTGCCCATTCTTTTTCATAATACCTATTACACCTGGTATCTTCTTCACATCATCATCATTGACTAAATTTTCATCTTTTAATTCTAATCTTAAACGTGTTACACAATGGGTAACTCTATTGACATTTTTTTCGCCTCCAATTACATCGAGGATTTTTTGTACTGTATCTTTATAACTCATGGTATTCTCCTATTCTATTAATCTAAATTTTTTGTTAAACGACGAATATGAGCCATCAAATAAACTAATTCACTAGAAGTCAGCAAATAATTGTACTCAGTTTGTATAAACATTGCCACCTGTTCACCACATTCATATTCTCTAGGATATTTATTTTTCATTAATGCTAACAAGTCTTCATCATCATCGTCACAATAAGTTGTATTTTCAACCAAGCGATGGGCAAATAATTTTATATGAGTTATGAATCTATAATAATCAATAGAATCTTGGTTAAACTCAGTACAATAGAAATCTTGAATGATTTTCTCAATTCCCATAATTATTTCAGTGATTTTATACGACTCTTGAAAATTATTTTCTAAATTAGCATTAACAAAATGTAGCGCTATGAATGCAGCTTCATCAATTGGAAGTTCAATACCTAACTCTTTTTTTATTATTTGTAAAGCCCTTTTCCCAAGTTCAAATTCTTCTTTATAATATTTCGATATTTCCCAGCGTAGGGGATTCGAAATAATAATCCCTTCTTTATAACGTTCTATGCTCGAAGAAATATGATCCGTTAAATTAATATAGATAATTTCATCAAAATTATTACCCAATGTTATTTTACCTAGGTTAATTATTTTTTCGGTGATGTACACCAACTCCAAAGGAACGTTAATAAACATCTCTGTAAAACGGGTCATATTATCTCTATTTTTGAGAAAAAACTTTTCTCAATATCAATTGGATTTACTTTATCTCCAGTTTTTCTTCCAAAAGCTATGCCCCTTCCAAAAAGAAGAATATCGATATCTTTTTTACTTTGCGCAATTACGGCATTGTGGTTTAGTATTCGTTTTATGATCATAAAATTTCCCTTTTAAAGTCATAACCACCCGTG
>NZ_VMKU01000126.1:0-1185 GCF_013276315.1 Streptococcus sp. 2741
TAACCTTTTAACGTCCTCATATCTTGTATAAACGAGGAAAGATGTAGGACTTATCCCGTGAGGTCTCATGAGCGCTGAAAGCGTAGTAACAAGGAATCATGAGAAGTCAGCCGAACCCATAGTAGTGAGGAAACTTCTGTAATGGAAGTGGAGCGAAGGGGTGAATACTCAAACAGTCTGGGGAGAGACTGTTTGAGGTCTGTCGCTAGAAAGAGAAAACGACAGATCGAAGTAATCCTACTTTACTTGTGTCTGTAAAACGAGAGGTCTGATAGAACTGGACTCTGTCACGTATTGACTAGATGAAGGTTCACCAATATAAGATATCCCTCAGGCACCAAAACAAGAAAGGAATAGGCACATGTCAAAATTGCTAGATAAGATAGTATCACGCGAAAATATGCTGGAAGCCTACAATCAAGTAAAATCCAATAAAGGCTCAGCTGGGATTGATGGAATGACTATCGAAGAGATGGATAATTATCTCAGACAAAACTGGCGCTTGACTAAGGAACTGATAAAACAGAGAAAATATAAGCCTCAACCAGTTCTTAGAGTTGAGATTCCTAAACCAAACGGAGGCATCCGTCAACTAGGAATTCCGACAGTGATGGATAGGATAATCCAACAAGCCATTGTCCAAGTCATGAGCCCCATTTGTGAATCTCATTTCTCAGATACGAGTTATGGCTTCAGACCAAATAGGTCATGTGAAAAAGCCATCAGGAAGTTCTTAGAGTACTTAAATGACGGCTATGAGTGGATAGTGGATATAGACCTAGAGAAATTTTTCGATAGGGTTCCTCAAGATAGATTGATGTCCTTAGTACATAACATTATCGAAGACGGAGATAGGGAATCCTTGATTCGTAAGTATCTTCATTCAGGTGTTATCATTAATGGTCAACGTCATAAAACGCTAGTTGGCACACCACAGGGAGGAAATGTATCTCCTCTCTTATCCAATGTCATGCTTAATGAATTGGACAAGGAATTAGAAAAGAGGGGACTTCGATTTGTGCGCTACGCAGATGATTGTGTGATGACGGTCGGAAGCGAGGCAGCCGCTAAGCGTGTGATGTATTCAGTCAGTCGTTTTATTGAGAAACGGCTAGGTTTGAAAGTAAATATGACCAAGACTAAGATTACCAGACCAAGAGAGCTGAAATACTTAGGTTTTGGGTT
>NZ_VMKU01000127.1:0-5505 GCF_013276315.1 Streptococcus sp. 2741
AGTGCTTTGAGCAGCCTGCAGCTAGTTTCCTAGTTTGCTCTTTGATTTTCATTGAGTATAAAATAAGCAAATCAGTAAGAAACCCACGACAAGATAATCCTGACGCGGGTTGTAGTTTCAACAAATGTCAATTGACCTGACTAGCAATCTGTAAGAGTGCCTTTTCAAAAAGGAAACCTTTTTCATAGAGTCCTGTCTTAATCTGATAGTCTGTCTCAATCAAGTAGGAAATTACTTGCTTCAAAAAGCTCAAAGAAAGTCCTCTTGAATCTCTCAGCGCAAACTTGATTTGATAGGGATTAGGATTGCGTCCGAGAAAACTTCCTAGACTACTTGCAATCTGAGATTCTGTTTGCCCAGACTCCGCCAAAATCTTCACCTGAGTAAAAGTCCGAAATTGTCCTAGCATGACTGCAATCAGTTTGATTTCATCTTCACCTTGCAAGGTCAAATCTCTAACCAAATCGCGCGCCTGATCCATCTTTTTAGTCAGAATAAACTGAGTTAAATCAAAAATATTGTCCTGTAAGGTCTTGGGAATTGCGTTAACAATATCCTCTTCCTCGATAACAGAGTCTTCCTTATAGGACTGTAAAAAGAGGAGATTTTTCTGGATTTCGCTAAATTGAAAACCCGACTTGACGAGAAGATTTTCAAAAGAATTATTGGTAAACTGCAGACCTTCTTTCTGGCTCCACTTTTGGAAATACTGGCGTAATTCTTGTTCTTTGGCTTCTACTGCATCAAAGACCTTGGCATCACGCTTAAGTAATTTTACCAGCCGTCTTTTGCTATCCAGCTTTCCTTCCGCAAAGATCAACAACTTGGTTGTTGGTGAAGGGTTATCAAGGTATTCCTCAAACGACTTGAGTTCATCATCTGTTAAAAAGCGTTTCTTGGCTGTTGTGATATCTACAAAATGGTCTAATATCACGATTTTCTCATCCGCAAAGAAAGGAAGGCTGACTAACTCCAGTTCCACATCCTTGTAGACCACTTCTTTCATATCAAAGTAGGCAAAGTTGAGATCAGCAGAATCATAGCCAATCTGTTTCAATACTTGACTCTTCATCACTTCAAACTGACCCTGATCTGTCCCTGTAAAAAGGCTCAGGCTAGGTAAATTTGATAAAGTCAACTTCTGACTCTCTTCAATGGCTAGCATCTTCTCTCCTTTCTTCTGATTTTTCGATTTAATTTAGTCAATATAGCGCAATTTCCCACGGAAATCTTCTAAGCTCTCGTATCCTTTTTCCGCCATGATTGCTTTTAGTTCATTGGTAATGCGGTCAAAGGCACCGACGCCTTCTTTGTGAAGGGTGGTTCCCACCTGCACCATACTCGCTCCACAGAGAATATGTTCAAAGGCATCACGACCAGTCAACACGCCACCTGTTCCAATGATTTGGATCTGGGGATTTAAGCGTTGATAAAAGGCGTGAACATTAGCTAAAGCAGTTGGTTTGATGTATTCTCCACCAATTCCACCAAAACCATTCTTAGGCCGAATAACGACAGATTCGTCTTCTATATAGAGGCCGTTTCCGATAGAGTTAACGCAGTTGACAAACTTGAGCGGATACTTGTTGAAAATAGCTGCCGCTTGGTCAAAGTGAACAATATCAAAATATGGTGGCAATTTAATTCCAAGAGGTTTGGTGAAGTAGGCAAACACCTCTGCCAAAATCCGGTCTGTTGTCTCAAAATCATAGGCAATCTGAGGTTTACCTGGAACATTTGGACAGGAAAGATTTAGCTCAGTCAGACCACGAAAATCACTCTCTTGGACTTTTTTCAAGATAGTATGGGTTTCCTCTGGAGACATTCCAACCAGAGATAAGAAGAAAGTTCGGTTTGGCTCTTTTTCCTGTAAATCCAAAAGATAATCCAAATAATAGTCTAAGCCCTTATTTGGCAAGCCCATAGAATTGATAGAACCAAGTGGGACATCTTGATAGCGTGGCTCAGGATTTCCCTGACGAAAGTCCAAGGTTGCTGTCTTAGTAACAAAGGTTCCTGCCGCTGAGTTTTTGACCTCTTCTAACTCCTCTATCGTCATACAAGCCACACCTGCTGCATTCATCAAGCAATTGTCAAACTCAAAACCAGCAATTTGTGTTTTCGTTGATACCATGATTCTAATCCTCCAGATTCTTTTTATTGCTAATATTATACCATAATTTTAATTCTAGGTTTACTAGATTCTGTGGTTCTATCTATTTATTCGGAAAAGAAAGTCTAGTGCAGAAGTCATGTTATGGAAACAGCTAGTGTATTGGAAGTTTGAACAAGACTTGGGTCACAGACTTTTGAATGAAGTCCAAGCAACAAGGAGAAATCTCAACCATGAGTCCATTCCATGACTCTGTTGCTCTAGAAAACCTTGCAATAGTCAAGTGATAACGAATAAAACTTTGGATTGAAATATCTCCATGATTATCTATTACGAGGAGAAATCTCAACCTTTGGCATTTTTAAAGAAATACATGTAAATCTCTACTTTCGCAAAATGGATTTTCAGAACAGTATCCCAGTATAGTTAAAAACTATAAAAAAGAGAGGAAGTCCCCCTCTTAAGATTTTATTTGACTGCTTCTTTTAAAGCGTCTACCTTGTCCAAACGTTCCCATGGAAGGTCAATATCTGTACGTCCCATGTGTCCATAAGCTGCTGTTTGACGGTAAATTGGACGCTTGAGGTCCAGCATTTGGATAATTCCTGCAGGGCGAAGGTCAAAGATTTGACGGGCTGCTTTTTCAAGCTTGCTTTCAGCTACTGTTCCTGTACCGAAAGTATCGATACGAACAGAAACAGGTTGGGCAACACCGATAGCGTAGGCCAATTGAACTTCTGCCTTCTTAGCAAGACCGGCTGCAACGAAGTTCTTGGCAATATAGCGAGCTGCATATGAGGCAGAACGGTCCACCTTAGTCGCATCCTTACCAGAGAAGGCACCACCACCATGACGAGAGTAGCCACCATAAGTATCTACAATAATCTTACGACCAGTCAAACCTGAGTCCCCTTGAGGACCACCGATTACAAAACGACCTGTCGGATTGATAAAGAATTTTGTCTTATCATCGAGATAAGAAGATGGAATAACTTCTTTGATGACCTTGTCAATCACATCTTGATGGATTTGTTCATTAGTAGCCTCTGGATCATGCTGAGTAGAAATAACGACTGTATCTACACGTACCGGACGGTCATTTTCATCGTACTCAACTGTAACTTGTGATTTTGCATCTGGACGGAGATAGCTAATTTCTCCAGATTTACGAAGTTCTGCCAGACGACGAACCAATTTATGACTGAGTGAGATTGGCAATGGCATGAGCTCTTCTGTTTCATCCACTGCAAATCCAAACATGAGCCCTTGGTCTCCAGCACCGATCAAATCAAGTGGATCTTGGTCTGCATTTCCACGAACCTCCAAGGCTTCGTTAACACCTTGGGCAATATCTGGTGACTGCTCAACAAGTGACGGATGAACTCCCACTGTCTCAGCAGAAAAACCATATTCTGTATTGGTATAACCAATCTCTGCAATGGTATCACGAACCACACGGTTAATATCCACATAGGCATTTGTAGAAATTTCACCAAAAACGTGGACGGAACCAGTATAGACAGCTGTCTCAGCAGCAACGTGCGCCTCTGGATCCTCTGCTAAAATAGCATCCAAAATCGCATCTGAAATTTGGTCTGCAATCTTATCTGGATGCCCCTCAGATACAGATTCAGACGTGAATAATTTACGTTCTGACATAAAAATGTCCCCCCTTAAAAATAGTGTTATAGAGTTACAAAGTACTGGTAGGAAAACTCTTAGTGATAAATGCCTACCATCTTATCGGGACTATATAACTTTATCATTATACCATTTTTTAGCGCAATTTGCAGTCTTTAATGTGATATTTCGGTTTAGATAGTTCGTTCTCATAAAGCAAAAAGTTGGAGTTCAGTACTCCAACAATTTCTATTAAAATGTTTGGCGTTTCGCTTTACGCTCTGCACGACCGCGAGCGCGATTTTCAGCACGCTTGGTTTTGCGGCGCTTTTCATCAACCGCCCATTGAATTTTCTTCTTATAACCCGGTTTGACTTTTTTCTTTTTCTTTTTGACCAGACCAATCATTTCAATATCAAGCTTATCTTGCTTCTTCTCACGATTAGCACGACGATCACGGTCATAGGTATCTTGGAATTCTCCATCTTTGACCATCTTAGGAGTAAACTTGATTCCCAATTTCTCCAACTCACGGATATCCGAGTCATCACTTGGCTGATAAAGGGTAATGGCTGTGCCTGGTAGGCCATTTCTTCCAGTACGACCAACTCGATGAACAAAGAAGGACAAATCTTGCGGAATGGCATCATTGATGACATGGCTGACACCTTCAATGTCAATCCCACGCGCTGCCAAGTCTGTTGCGACAATGTACTCAAAATCCAGATTTTTCACCTGATTCATGATACGCTTGCGCTCACGAGGGGCAATATCCCCATGAATTTTTGCCACCTTCAAGCCTTGAGCAGTCAGGTAAGAATGCAATTCATCAGCACGCGTTTTAGTGTTAACAAAAATCATTGCCAAATACGGTTGCATCAACTGAGTCAACTGGTAAATTTGAGCATTCTTATCACGTCCCTTAGTAGAAATCAACCAATTATCAATGGTATCAGAAATGATCGTTTTGGTCTTGATTTTCTCCATAACTGGATTTGATAAGTATTTTTTCAAGAATGGTTGCAGTTTTTGCGGAATAGTCGCTGAGAAGACCATGAATTGCAAGTCTTTTGAAAGACTGCCAGCAATCTTATCAACAGTTTCCAAGAATCCCATATCCAAGGTCATGTCTGCTTCATCAACAACAAAGGTCTTGGCCTTGTGAATAGCCAAATCACCGGATTTAACCAAGTCGTAAATACGGCCTGGTGTTCCAATAACAATATGAGGCTGATTGCTTGCCAATTTCTCAATCTGACGAGCCTTATCCGTACCACCCACATAATTAACCACACGAACTTCCACGTCTGAGTGGGCAGCAATCTGACGGGCTGCTTGGTAAATTTGAGTAGCCAACTCACGACTCGGTGCAGTAATCACTGCCTGTACACTATCGCTAGCTTCATCTAATTGCTGGAAAATCGGTAACAAGAAAGTGTGAGTCTTACCTGAACCTGTTTTTGATTCTCCAACCAAATCTCTACCTGCCAAAACAATAGGAATCAATTTGTCTTGCACCTCTGTTGGAGCTGTAAATTTTAACTCCTCCAAGGCCTCTCTAATATAGTTTTTAAATTGAAATTTCGTAAATGACATAATATCCTCTATTCTATCTATCTTATCAATTATACCATATTTTATTCCATTACAGTAGTCTCACTTATTTAGGCTATTTCCAGTAGCTTCTCTAATAATAAAAAGGCTAGAATTTCATGGTTCCAACCTCTTTTCATACTCAATGAAAATCAAAGATCAAACTAGGAAACTAGCCG
>NZ_VMKU01000128.1:0-15759 GCF_013276315.1 Streptococcus sp. 2741
ACACCTCTACTTCTAAAACATTGTTAGAAATCGATTTGACTGTCTTGATTGATTTGTCCTGTTCTTATTTCATCTCACTATGAAAACGTTTAAAATATTTTCAACAACCTATCGAAATCATCGTAAACGCTTCGGATTACGAATGAATTTGATTGTTGGTATTATCAATCATGAACTAGGATTCTAGTTTTGCAGGAAGTCTATTTACTCTGTTTTTGATTTAGAAGATCGTATCCTAGCTCAAGATGGGTATGAAGCAAAATGGTATAACTGGTGTGATGGTTTTAATCAAGCAGCAACTCTTTTGTTGAAAAGGTAGTGCATTGTGTCTTGTTCCTTATTATAAGGTCAATCATTGTGAGGAAGCTTTTGCTTGGTATCAGGATGTGAACTTGGTTTACCTCGTAGATGGGGTGAAGCTTCCTTACAGTCAAGCGACCTTGGAAGCCATGTATTTCTATTTGGATCGGCATGGTGAGCCTTTTTGGATTGAAGTCAAGGAGAAGGGAGAATGGTTTCCAATTGGGGATATTACACTATCTCAGGATAATCTCCCCATTGTGATTGGGAATTCCGCTTACCAACATCGAGGACTTGGAAAAAAGATTCTAAGTGCTTTGATTGAATTTGCTTGAGTAAAAGGATGGAAAGAATTGAGAGTTAAGGAAATCTACACCTACAATCATGCTTCTAGGAGGTGTTTCAAGTCGCTTGGATTTGTGGAAAATGGAGCAACAGAAAAAGGAAGGAGTTTTATATTGGAATTAGTCTAATCCTGCCACTTTCTCCCCCTTAACCTTTGACTATTCCGCAAAATTATCGTAAAATAAAGAGTAAATGATAAAATGAGGTCAGAGTCTGTTTGCTCTGGCGATAGTAGTATAAATGAGGAGAAACGCTTTGGAATTAGAAGTATTTGCTGGGCAAGAAAAAAGTGAACTATCTATGATTGAGGTAGCGCGTGCTATCTTGGAACTTCGTGGTCGCGATCATGAGATGCATTTTAGCGATCTTGTAAATGAAATTCAAAACTACCTTGGAACATCAAACAGCGATATCCGCGAAGCTTTGCCTTTGTTCTACACAGAGTTGAACTTTGACGGTAGCTTCATCTCACTTGGGGACAACAAATGGGGTCTTCGTTCATGGTATGGTGTGGACGAAATCGACGAAGAAATCATCGCTCTTGAAGAAAATGACGACGATGAAGTAGCACCAAAAGCTAAGAAAAAACGTGTCAATGCCTTTATGGATGGTGATTCAGATGCCATTGACTACAATGCAGATGATCCAGAAGACGAAGATGCATACGAAGCAGATTCAGCTCTTTCATACGATGATGAAAATCCAGATGATGAAAAAAATGAAGTGGAAGCTTATGATGCAGAAATCAACGAAATCGCTCCAGATGACTTGGGAGAAGATGTGGATCTCAACGAAGACGACGAGTTTTCAGATGATGATGCTGAAATCATCGAGGAATAAAAGTTAGCTATTGACAATTATCCTATTTTTAGGTATCATATTGTTCGGGCACCTCTTTTAGAGGTCGGAGCTCCCTAGTTCTTAGGGAGCTATTTTTGTTTTTACAAGAAGTTATCTTCTTGTATTTTATACTCAATGAAAATCAAAGAGCAAACTAGGAAACTAGCCGTAGGCTGCTCAAAACACTGTTTTGAGGTTGTAGATAAGACTGACAAAGTCAGGAACACATATCTACGGCAAGGCGACGTTGACGCGGTTTGAAGAGATTTTCGAAGAGTATTAGTTGTGAATCTGGTGCAGTCGTCCCAGATTATTCTTATTAGTAGGGTCTTGTTTTCTATGTCCCCACGTAGTTAGCAAGACCTTGAGCACTTTAGAAAGAGGAATCTATGTCTACGAAATATATTTTTGTAACTGGTGGTGTGGTATCGTCTATTGGGAAAGGGATTGTGGCAGCGAGTCTGGGCCGTCTCTTGAAAAATCGTGGTCTTAAAGTAACCATTCAAAAATTTGACCCTTATATCAATATTGATCCAGGAACTATGAGTCCTTACCAGCACGGGGAAGTTTTTGTGACAGATGACGGAGCTGAGACAGATTTGGACTTGGGTCACTATGAACGTTTCATCGATATCAATCTCAACAAATATTCCAACGTGACAACTGGTAAAATTTACAGTGAAGTTCTTCGTAAGGAACGTCGTGGAGAATACCTTGGGGCAACTGTTCAGGTTATTCCTCATATCACAGATGCTTTAAAAGAAAAAATCAAGCGTGCCGCTCTAACGACCGACTCTGATGTCATTATCACAGAGGTTGGTGGAACTGTTGGAGATATCGAGTCCTTGCCATTCCTAGAGGCCCTTCGTCAGATGAAGGCGGATGTGGGTGCGGATAATGTTATGTACATCCATACAACCTTGCTTCCTTACCTCAAGGCCGCTGGTGAAATGAAGACCAAACCAACTCAGCACTCTGTAAAAGAATTGCGTGGATTGGGAATCCAACCAAATATGTTGGTGATTCGTACAGAAGAGCCAGCTGGTCAAGGAATTAAAAATAAACTGGCCCAGTTCTGTGATGTGGCACCAGAAGCCGTTATCGAATCGTTGGATGTCGAACATCTTTACCAAATTCCACTGAACTTGCAGGCACAAGGTATGGACCAAATTGTCTGTGACCATTTGAAATTAGACGCACCAGCAGCGGATATGACAGAATGGTCAGCCATGGTGGACAAGGTCATGAACCTCAAGAAACAAGTTAAGATTTCCCTTGTTGGTAAGTATGTGGAGTTGCAAGATGCCTATATCTCAGTGGTCGAAGCCTTGAAACACTCTGGCTATGTCAATGATGTAGAAGTTAAAATCAATTGGGTCAATGCCAATGATGTGACAGCAGAGAATGTAGCAGAACTCTTGTCTGATGCGGACGGGATCATCGTACCAGGTGGTTTTGGTCAACGTGGTACAGAAGGGAAAATCCAAGCCATCCGCTATGCGCGTGAAAATGATGTTCCAATGTTGGGAGTCTGCTTGGGAATGCAGTTGACATGTATCGAATTTGCTCGTCACGTTTTAGGACTCGAAGGTGCCAATTCTGCAGAGCTTGCACCAGAAACAAAATACCCTATCATTGATATCATGCGTGATCAGATTGATGTTGAGGATATGGGGGGAACCCTTCGCTTGGGGCTTTATCCGTCTAAGTTGAAACGTGGCTCTAAGGCAGCAGCTGCTTATCATAATCAAGAAGTGGTGCAACGCCGTCACCGTCACCGTTATGAGTTTAATAATGCCTTCCGTGAGCAGTTTGAGGCAGCAGGTTTTGTCTTTTCAGGAGTTTCTCCAGACAATCGTTTGGTAGAAATCGTGGAAATTCCTGAAAATAAATTCTTTGTAGCTTGTCAGTATCACCCTGAACTGTCAAGCCGTCCAAACCGACCAGAAGAACTCTACACTGCCTTTGTTACTGCAGCGGTTGAGAACAGCAATTAGCAAAATCAGAACCTTTGAGAAAAATCTCAGAGGTTTTTTGCATACGATGATATTGCAGTATATCTGAGGTAGGAGTCCTCTGTATGTACCTGCTACCGTTGAAATCAATAGCGACTCCCTCTTGCCCTGTGCTAGTGAATGGATTTTTCAGTATATTGAAATGAAATAAAATTTGAACAAATTAATTCGGAAAGCCAAATCAATTTCTAGCAAAGTTTTAGGAACTGGATTGTATAGTGAATTGAAATAAGATGTGAACAACTCTATCAGGAAAGTCAAATTAATTTATAGAAATATTTTAGCAGTCAAGATGTACTGTTATAGATTCAATATACTATACTTTTTTAATTTAATCCACTATAATAAAATGAAATAATAACAGGATAAATCGTTCAGGACAGTCAAATCGATTTCTAACAATGTTTTAGAAATAGAGGTGTACTATTCTAGTTTCAATATACTATATATCTGCAGAATACTCTTTCAGTTTCATTCAGCCTAGTCTTGCTTAGGAAAAAGCAAAAAGCCATCCAATTATGATGGATAGCTTCTTGGTTCTTAGATTTGTTCTGCAAAAACCTTTTCAGCAAGGTTCATAGCGTGGTCTGATACACGAGTGTAGTGTGAGATGATGTCTATAAAGTTGACCCCAGCTTGTGTTGAACATTCGCCCTTGTTGAGGCGTTTGATGTGGGTTTTTCTGAGAACACGTTCTATCTTATTGATTGCTTCATGACGTTCTACAAGACTGCGTGCTTTTTCAATATCATTGTTTTCCACACTATCCAGAGCATCTTTGATAAAGTCACTAGTTTGACGATAAACTTCCTCTAATTCTTTCAAGGCGGCATCAGAAAATTCAACATTTTTACGTTGAAGATAGTCAGTCAGATTGAGTAGAGCCTCCGCGTGGTCTCCAATCCGTTCCAAATCACGGGAGGAATCAAGGATATTGGTGAGCACTTCGCTTTCTTTTTGACTGAGAGCTTCGCTTGAAAGGGCAATGAGATAACGTGTTAATTGCTCATCGATGGTGTTAATGGCTTCTTCGGTTTTATGCCCTTTTTCAGCAACTTTTTCATCCAAGTCAATGATATACTTATAGGAAAGGTCAAAGGCTTTGGCAGCGTAGTTTCCTAAATGCAAGAGCTCTTTCTTAGCATTTCCGAGAGCGATAGATGGGGCTTGTTTGATGAAATGCTCATCAAGATATAAGGGTTCATATTTGACAACCTCGTCCTCTCCAGGAATAATCTTGGTTACAAAGTAAGCCAGAGCTCCGATAAATGGAAATTGGACAATGGTATTGGTAATATTAAAGGTTCCGTGAGCAAAGGCGATGGTCATTTCTGGTGCTAGATTTAGCGTAGCTTCAAACCAATGAATCAGGGCTGTAAAAGGAACTAGAAAAATAACGCAGACGACTGTTCCGATAACGTTGAAGGCAACATGAGCTCCTGCTACCCGTTTAGCTGCAATATTAGCACCTAAAGAGGCAATGATGGCTGTAATGGTTGTCCCGATATTGTCACCAAATAGAACTGGCAAAGCTCCTTGCAGGTCAATGAGATTGCTGGCGTAGAGGTTTTGTAAAATCCCGATGGTAGCCGAGGAAGCTTGAATCAGTAAGGTCAAGCCGGTACCGACAAAGACACCCAAAACAGGATTCTTACTTAGCTCAATCATATAGTCCTTAAAGACCTGTAAATCCTTGAGTGGAGCCATTGCACCGCTCATAAGATTGAGGGCAAAAAAGATACCACCGACACCAAAGAGGATGCGTCCGATATTATTGACTGTCCGATTTTTCGTAAAAAAGAGACAGACAGCACCGATAAAGAGCATAGGTAGGGCATAGTCACCTAGTTTAAACCCAATAAGAAAGGATGTGACTGTTGTCCCGATATTAGCCCCCATGACAATTCCGATAGCCTGACGTAAGGTTAGGAGACCGGCACTGACCAGGCCGACTGTGATAACTGTTACACCAGAACTAGACTGAATTAGAGCAGTCATCCCAATACCAACCAGAACTCAAAAGAAAGGATTACTAGTATATTTGTCAATGTAAAAACGAAGGCGATCTCCAGCAGCTTGTTGTAAACCGTCTCCCATGGTCTTGATACTATATAAGAATAGCCCCAGACCACCTAAAAAGTGAAATAAAATTTCCTGCCAATTAATGGACATTTCTTTTTCCTCCGAAAAATAATCGCGGAATATCTCCTATTCTATTTTAAAGGATAAAAGTAAATCTAACAAGTGTTAATGTCAAGTTTGTAAAAGAAAATTATAATTGATAAGTGTATTATTTTTAAGAGTTTTTAACCTTATTTTAGATTTGTGAAAACAGCTATTGTTTTTTGTCAAAAAATGCTTTAGGATAAAAATGTGATTATCTTGGTCCCTGTGATTGGGATAAAAATTTTATAAAGAAAGTTAAGCGCTTTCTTTTGTGCAACAAAATCAATTTTTTAGGAGGAGAAAATGAAGAATTCATTTTTTGAAAGACGTTGTCGTTACAGTATTCGTAAGTTATCAGTAGGAGCCTGCTCGCTGATGATTGGTGCTGTTTTATTTGCTAGTCCAGCCTTGGCTGAAGAAACTGCAGTTCCTGAAAATAGCGGAGCTAATACAGAGCTTGTTTCAGGAGAGAGTGAGCATTCGACCAATGAAGCTGATAAGCAGAATGAAGGGGAACATGCTAGAGAAAACAAGCTAGAAAAGGCAGAAGGAGTAGCGATAGCATCTGAAACTGCTTCGCCAGCAAGCAATGAAGCTGCAACTACTGAAACTGCAGAAGCAGCTAGCGCAGCTAAACCAGAGGAAAAAGCAAGTGAGGTGGTTGCAGAAACACCATCTGCAGAAGCAAAACCTAAGTCTGACAAGGAAACAGAAGCAAAGCCCGAAGCAACTAACCAAGGGGATGAGTCTAAGCCAGCAGCCGAAGCTAATAAGACTGAAAAAGAAGTCCAGCCAGATGTCCCTAAAAATACAGAAAAAACATTAAAACCAAAGGAAATCAAATTTAATTCTTGGGAAGAATTGTTAAAATGGGAACCAGGTGCTCGTGAAGATGATGCTATTAACCGCGGATCTGTTGTCCTCGCTTCACGTCGGACAGGTCATTTAGTCAATGAAAAAGCTAGCAAGGAAGCAAAAGTTCAAGCCTTATCAAACACCAATTCTAAAGCAAAAGACCATGCTTCTGTTGGTGGAGAAGAGTTCAAGGCCTATGCTTTTGACTATTGGCAATATCTAGATTCAATGGTCTTCTGGGAAGGTCTCGTACCAACTCCTGACGTTATTGATGCAGGTCACCGTAACGGGGTTCCTGTATATGGTACACTCTTCTTCAACTGGTCTAATAGTATTGCTGATCAAGAAAAATTCGCTGAAGCTTTGAAGCAAGACGCAGATGGTAGCTTCCCAATTGCCCGTAAATTGGTAGATATGGCCAAGTATTATGGCTATGATGGCTATTTCATTAACCAAGAAACAACTGGGGATTTGGTTGAACCTCTTGGAGAAAAGATGCGCCAGTTTATGCTCTATACCAAGGAGTATGCTGCTAAGGTAAACCATCCAATCAAGTATTCTTGGTACGATGCCATGACTTATAACTATGGACGTTACCACCAAGATGGTTTAGGAGAATACAACTATCAGTTTATGCAAAAAGAGGGGGACAAGGTACCCGCTGATCACTTCTTTGCTAACTTTAACTGGACCAAAGAGAAGAATGATTACTCTGTAGCTATGGCCAAATGGCTAGAGCGTAGCCAGTACGATGTCTTTGCAGGATTGGAATTGCAACAGGGTGGTTCTTATAAGACTAAAGTGAAATGGGATGCCCTTTTAGATGAAAATGGCAAACTTCGCTTGTCACTTGGTCTCTTTGCGCCAGATACTATTACAAGTCTTGGCAAGACAGGCGAAGACTATCATAAGAATGAAAATATCTTCTTCACTGGTTACCAAGGCGATCCAACTGGTCAAAAACCAGATGACAAGGACTGGTACGGGATTGCCAACCTAGTTGCGGACCGCACGCCAGCAGTAGGTCATACTTTTACCACTTCTTTTAATACAGGTCATGGTAGAAAATGGTTCGTAGATGGTAAGGTTTCTAAGGATTCTGAGTGGAATTACCGTTCAGTTTCAGGTGTTCTTCCAACATGGCGCTGGTGGCAAAAATCAACTGGTGATAAGTTGAAAGCAAGCTATGATTTTGAAGATGCTTATAATGGTGGAACTTCTCTTAAATTTGCAGGGGATCTTTCAGGTGCGACCAAGCAAGATGTGAATTTGTACTCTACTCGCTTGAAGGTGACAGATACAACCAAATTGCATGTTGCCCACAAAGGAGGCAAAGGGACCAAGGTTTATGTAGAATTTGCAACCAAGAAAGATTATACCTATGGTGATGAAGCTGCCCGTAAAGAATTGACAGTTTCAGATAACTGGACTACCGATGATTTTGATTTGAGTGCCTTGGCAGGTAAAACAATTTACGGTATTAAACTCTATTTTGAAAATGACAAAGACTTAAAAGGTTATCAATTTAACCTGGGGCAATTGACCATCAGCAATAATCAAGATGCTCCTCAGGCACCAACCACAGTAGCTGTAGCCAAACAAGTCCTTAAAAATGCCCAAGAAGCGGAAGCAGTTGTACAATTTACTGGTCATAAAGATGCTGATTTCTATGAAGTCTATGAAAAGGATGGCGATGCTTGGCGCCTATTGACAGGTTCATCTGCAACTACGATCTACCTACCAAAAGTTAGCCGCTCAGCTAGTGCGACTGGTACTAGTCAGGAGTTGAAGGTTGTTGCAGTTGGTAAGAATGGCCTTCGTTCTGAAGCAGCAACTACAAACTTTGAGTGGGGGATGACTGTCCAAGACACAAGTCTTCCAAGACCTCTAGCAGAAAACATCGTTCCAGGGGCTACTGTTATCGGAAGTACCTTCCCAGATACAGAAGGTGGAGAAGGTATCGAAGGTATGTTGAATGGGACCATCACCAGTCTATCTGACAAATGGTCTTCTTCTCAATTAAGTGGTAGCGTTGATATTCGTTTGACACAACCACGCCGTGTTGTGAGATGGGTCATGGATCATGCTGGAGCTGGTGGAGAATCTGTCAACGATGGTTTGATGAACACCAAAGACTTTGACCTCTATTATAAAGATGCGGATGGTCAATGGAAGTTGGCTAAGGAAGTCCGTGGCAATAAAGCTCATGTTACAGATATTACCCTTGATAAACCTATCACAGCTCAAGATTGGCGCTTAAATGTTGTCACTTCTGACAATGGAACTCCATGGAAGGCTATTCGTATCTATAACTGGAAAATGTATGAAAAGCTTGATACTGAGAGTGTCAATATTCCGATGGCCAAGGCTGCAGCCCGTTCTCTAGGCAATAACAAGGTACAGGTTGGTTTTGCGGATGTACCAGCTGGAGCAACCATTACCGTTTATGACAATCCAAATTCTCAAACTCCGCTTGCAACCTTGAAGAGCGAAGTTGGAGGAGACCTAGCAAGTGCACCATTGGATTTGACAAATCAATCTGGTCTTCTGTACTATCGTACCCAGTTTCCAGGCAAGGAAATTAGTAATGTCCTAGCAGTTTCCGTTCCAAAAGATGACAGAAAAATCAAGTCAGTCAGCCTAGAGACAGGACCTAAGAAAACAAGCTACGCCGAAGGGGAGGATTTGGACCTTAGAGGTGGTGTTCTTCGAGTTCAGTATGAAGGGGGAGCTGAGGACGAACTCATTCGCCTAACTCACGCAGGTGTATCAGTATCAGGATTTGACACGCATCATAAGGGAGAACAAAATCTTACTCTCCAATACTTGGGACAACCAGTAAATGCGAATTTGTCAGTGACTGTTACTAGTCAAGATGAAGCAAGTCCGAAAACTATTTTGAGAATTGAAGTAAGTCAGGAACCGAAAAAAGATTACCTAGTTGGTGATAGCTTAGACTTGTCTGAAGGACGCTTTGCAGTGGCTTATAGCAATGACACCATGGAAGAACATTCCTTTACTGATGAGGGAGTTGAAATTTCTGGTTACGATGCTCAAAAGACTGGTCGTCAAACCTTGACGCTTCGTTACCAAGGTCATAAAGTCAACTTTGATGTTTTGGTATCTCCAAAAGCAGCATTGAACGATGAGTACCTTAAACAAAAATTAGCAGAAGTTGAAGTGGCTAAGAACAAGGTGGTCTATAACTTTGCTTCACCAGAAGTAAAAGAAGCCTTCTTGAAAGCAATTGAAGCGGCTGAACAAGTGTTGAAAGACCATGAAACTAGTACCCAAGATCAGGTTAATGACCGTCTTAATAAATTGACAGAAGCTCATAAAGCTCTGAATGGTCAAGAGAAATTTACGGAAGAAAAGACAGAACTTGATCGCTTAACAGGTGAGGCTCAAGAACTCTTGGCTGCCAAACCAAACCATCCTTCAGGTTCTGCCCTAGCTCCTCTTCTTGAGAAAAACAAGGCCTTGGTTGAAAAAGTAGATTTGAGTCCAGAAGAGCTTGCAACAGCGAAACAGAGTTTGAAAGATCTGGTTGCCTTATTGAAAGAAGACAAGCCAGCAGTCTTTTCTGATAGTAAAACAGGTGTTGAAGTGCACTTCTCAAATAAAGAGAAGACTGTCATCAAGGGCTTGAAAGTAGAGCGTGTTCAAGCAAGTGCTGAAGAGAAGAAATACTTTGCTGGAGAAGATGCCCATGTCTTTGAAATAGAAGGTCTAGATGAAAAAGGTCAAGACGTTGATCTTTCTTACGCTTCTATTGTGAAAATTCCAATTGAAAAAGATAAGAAAGTGAAGAGAGTATTCTTCTTACCTGGAGGCAAAGAGGCAGTGGAATTGGCTTTTGAACAAACGGATAGTCATGTTATCTTTACAGCACCACACTTTACTCATTATGCCTTTGTTTATGAATCTGCTGAGAAACCACGAGTAGAATCTAATGGTGCAAATGACCTTGTTACTATCTCAACTAAACCAGAACAACAAAACATAGTCCTTCCAAAAACTACTAATCAACCGGCTTCTGATCAACAAAAGGCTCCTAAATTGGAAGTTCAAGAGGAAAAGGTTGCCTTTGACCGTCAAGAGCATGAAAATGCTGATATACTAGTTGGGGAACAACGAGTCATCATACAGGGACGAGATGGTCTGTTGAGACATGTCTTTGAAGTTGATGAAAACGGTCAGCGTCGTCTTCGTTCAACAGAAGTCATCCAAGAGGCGATTCCAGAAATTGTTGAAATTGGAACAAAAGTAAAAACAGAACCAGCAGTAGCGCCTACACAAGAAAAACCAGCCCAAAATACAGCAGTTAAATCAGAAGAAGCAGGCAAACAATTGCCAAATACAGGAACTGCTGATGCCAATGAAGCCCTAATAGCAGGATTGGCAAGCCTTGGTCTTGCTAGTTTAGCATTGACATTGAAACAGAAAAAAGAAGATGAAGATTAAATATCGAAAAATCTTGTGAAATCTTTCCTTATATTTCCAAAGTGTGATATAATAGTTTCGAATAAAATAAATAAAGGGGTTTTTGTAACATGGCAAAACTTACTGTTAAAGACGTTGACTTGAAAGGTAAAAAAGTCCTCGTTCGTGTTGACTTCAACGTACCATTGAAAGATGGCGTAATCACTAACGACAACCGTATCACAGCAGCTCTTCCAACTATTAAGTACATCATCGAACAAGGTGGACGTGCAATTCTTTTCTCTCACCTTGGACGTGTGAAAGAAGAAGCTGATAAAGCTGGTAAATCACTTGCTCCTGTAGCAGCTGACTTGGCAGCAAAATTGGGTCAAGATGTTGTGTTCCCAGGTGTAACTCGTGGTGCTGAATTGGAAGCAGCGATCAACGCTCTTGAAGATGGACAAGTTCTCTTGGTTGAAAACACTCGTTACGAAGATGTTGACGGCAAGAAAGAATCTAAAAACGATCCTGAACTTGGTAAATACTGGGCATCACTTGGAGATGGTATCTTCGTAAACGATGCATTCGGTACAGCTCACCGTGCACACGCATCTAACGTTGGTATCTCAGCAAACGTTGAAAAAGCAGTTGCTGGATTCCTTCTTGAAAACGAAATTGCCTACATCCAAGAAGCAGTTGAAACTCCAGAACGTCCATTCGTAGCAATCCTTGGTGGTTCAAAAGTTTCAGACAAGATTGGTGTTATCGAAAACTTGCTTGAAAAAGCTGATAAAGTCCTTATCGGTGGTGGTATGACTTATACATTCTATAAAGCACAAGGTATCGAAATCGGGAACTCACTTGTAGAAGAAGACAAATTGGATGTTGCGAAAGCTCTTCTTGAAAAAGCAAACGGTAAATTGATCTTGCCAGTTGACTCAAAAGAAGCAAACGCATTTGCTGGTTACACTGAAGTGCGTGACACTGAAGGTGAAGCAGTTTCTGAAGGCTTCCTTGGTCTTGACATCGGTCCAAAATCTATCGCTAAATTTGACGAAGCTTTGACTGGTGCCAAAACAGTTGTATGGAACGGACCTATGGGTGTATTTGAAAACCCAGACTTCCAAGCTGGTACAATCGGTGTGATGGACGCTATCGTGAAACAACCAGGTGTTAAATCAATCATCGGTGGTGGTGACTCAGCTGCCGCAGCAATCAACCTTGGTCGTGCAGACAAGTTCTCATGGATCTCTACTGGTGGTGGAGCATCAATGGAACTTCTTGAAGGTAAAGTATTGCCAGGTTTGGCTGCACTTACAGAAAAATAATTTCAGCATCCTGATTTTGTAGAAAAGGAAGAAAACTGAAACGTTAACAAAAAGGTGGCTATGTCACCTTTTTGTGTTAGTGTAGGTATTTGTGACGCGGTGGTGGAGCATCAATGGAACTTCTCGAAGGTAAAGTTCTTCCAGGACTTGCAGCCTTGACAGAAAAATAAGATTTTATAAACAAATCAAAGAAGAGAGGGGTGAAAGTTCCTCTTTTCTTTTGCTCAAAATAAAAACGCTTCCTCTCAACTATTCCTCATAAAAATCACCGATTTATGATAAAATGGAAATAGAAAGTTGAGATTATGAGTTATTTTAAAAAATATAAATTCGATAAATCCCAGTTCAAACTTGGTATGCGAACCTTTAAAACAGGTATTGCTGTTTTTCTAGTTCTCTTGATTTTTGGCTTTTTTGGTTGGAAAGGTCTTCAAATTGGTGCTTTGACAGCCGTTTTTAGCCTGAGGGAGAGTTTTGATAAGAGTGTCCATTTTGGGACTTCGCGTATTCTAGGAAATAGTATCGGTGGCCTCTATGCCTTGGTTTTCTTCCTAATAAATAGTTTTTTCCACGAAGCCTTTTGGGTAACCTTAGTTGTTGTTCCAATCTGCACCATGTTAACCATTATGACAAATGTAGCCATGAATAACAAAGCAGGGGTTATTGGTGGTGTAGCAGCTATGTTAATTATTACACTATCGATCCCGAGTGGGGAAACGATTTTGTACGTGTTTGCGCGTGTATCAGAAACTTTCATGGGAGTTTTTGTCGCAATTCTCGTAAATTACGATATTGATCGTATTCGGCTCTTTTTAGAGAAAAAAGAAAAATAATGTTACATTTTATAACATTATCAATTGACGTTTGTCTTTTTTTAGACTATAATAGACAGAAAGAAGGAAATTGTAAATGAAGGAAAAAGAATTTCGCCGAAATATGGCTGTTTTTCCTATCGGCAGTGTTATGAAGTTGACCGATCTATCGGCGCGTCAGATTCGTTATTATGAAGATCAAGAGTTGATTAAGCCTGATCGAAACGAAGGGAACCGTCGCATGTATTCCTTGAATGACATGGATCGTCTGCTTGAAATCAAAGATTATATCTCTGAAGGTTATAATATCGCTGCCATTAAGAAAAAATATGCTGAACGTGAAGCGAAATCCAAGAAAGCGGTTAGTCAGACTGAAGTACGTCGTGCACTTCACAATGAACTCCTCCAACAGGGTCGCTTTGCTTCAGTACGGTCACCTTTTGGTCGCGGTTAGGCAACCGCAAGTAGTCATACATTTAAGGAGAAAACTCATGCCAATCACAGCTGCAGATATTCGTCGTGAAGTCAAGGAAAAAAATGTTACCTTTATCCGTCTCATGTTCTCAGATATTTTGGGAACCATGAAAAACGTCGAAATTCCTGCTACAGATGAACAGTTAGATAAAGTCTTGTCAAACAAGGCTATGTTTGATGGATCTTCTATTGAAGGTTTTGTACGTATCAATGAGTCGGATATGTACTTGTACCCTGATTTGGATACATGGACAGTCTTCCCGTGGGGAGATGAAAATGGAAGTGTTGCAGGTTTGATCTGTGATGTCTATACAACAGAAGGTGAACCATTTGCAGGTGACCCTCGTGGCAATTTGAAACGTGCTCTTCGTCACATGGAAGAAGTAGGATTCAAATCCTTCAATCTTGGACCAGAGCCAGAATTCTTCTTATTTAAACTGGATGAAAATGGAGACCCAACACTTGAGGTGAATGACAAGGGTGGCTACTTTGATTTGGCACCTACTGATCTTGCGGACAACACACGTCGTGAGATTGTGAATGTCTTGACCAAAATGGGATTTGAAGTAGAAGCCAGTCACCACGAGGTTGCGGTTGGACAACATGAGATTGACTTCAAGTACGATGAAGTTCTCCGTGCTTGTGATAAGATTCAAATCTTTAAACTTGTTGTTAAAACCATTGCTCGCAAACATGGGCTTTACGCAACCTTTATGGCCAAACCAAAATTTGGTATTGCCGGATCAGGTATGCACTGTAATATGTCCTTGTTTGATGCAGAAGGAAACAATGCCTTCTTTGATCCAAATGATCCAAAAGGAATGCAGTTGTCAGAAACGGCCTACCATTTCCTCGGTGGTTTGATCAAACATGCCTACAACTATACTGCCATCATGAACCCAACGGTTAACTCATACAAACGTTTGGTTCCAGGTTATGAAGCGCCTGTTTACATTGCTTGGGCTGGTCGTAACCGTTCGCCACTTGTGCGCGTACCTGCTTCACGCGGTATGGGAACTCGTCTTGAGTTGCGTTCAGTGGATCCGATGGCAAACCCATACATCGCTATGGCAGTTCTATTGGAAGTTGGTTTGCATGGTATTGAAAATAAAATCGAAGCACCAGCTCCTATTGAAGAAAATATTTACATCATGACAGCAGAAGAGCGTAAGGAAGCTGGTATTACAGACCTTCCATCAACTCTTCACAACGCTTTGAAAGCTTTGACAGAAGATGAGGTTGTCAGAGCGGCTCTTGGAGAACATATCTATACTAGTTTCCTTGAAGCCAAGCGAATCGAATGGGCAAGTTATGCAACCTTCGTTTCACAATGGGAAATTGATAATTATTTAGACCTTTACTAATACTAATATAGAAGAAAGATTGCCTGAGGGCAAACAGTCACACAGCAGTCTAAGCCATCAAATACCTATAACCCTTAAAATAGCGATTTCGGTCGCTATTTATTTTTCGAAAAATCCTCTTGACTCTTTTGCGAATTAGATTTATCATCAGACGTGTAGAAGAAAATTAAGGAGTCACTATGGAAAAATTCAATTTCAAAAACAATATCGGGCAAGAAAACAAGTTACTTCAAATCGAAATCTACAAGTTTACTAACTTTTGCAAGCTTCAAAATTACACATCTGTAAATATTTTTTCGAAAGATATATTTGAAGCCATAGTAAATTGAGACTAGAATAGTACACTACATCTGCTAAAAATTTCTAGAAACTAATTTAACTTTCCTAATCGATTTGTTTACATCTTATTTCAATCTACTATATTATCTCAATAAATGATGATGGAGACTGTTTTGTTTGTGCTTGTCGATTTTTGAATCCTGATCGAACGGAAGAATATTTCTACCGAGGTTGCCAAGGGGAAAATCCTGAAGATATTGAATTTTATGATGAACAATTACAGGCAGAAAAGGTGGAGGTTTTAAGTATTCGATTGGAAGTAAAAAATTGAATTATCTACAATCTCATCAACAATAAACCTATTTCAACCCCATTATCTATAGGCGTATTTTTACGCCTTTTTATATACTTGAAGCACATAAGAAACATTATGAGAAGTTTGCTGATGGAAGCACTCAAGAAATTGATGTTCCTTATGATATTCCTGATACTTGGGAGTGGGTGAGGTTTTCTACATTGGTTGAAATTGTCAGAGGTGGCTCTCCACGACCAATCAAAG
>NZ_VMKU01000129.1:0-6769 GCF_013276315.1 Streptococcus sp. 2741
ACTAAAGCCGATACAGATGGCGATGGCTTGACTGATAAGGAAGAAGTAGAGAAAGGAACAGACCCTACTAAAGCCGATACAGATGGCGATGGCTTGACTGATAAGGAAGAAGTAGAAAAAGGAACAAATCCGAAAGATCCAAACTCGAAACCAGAATCTAAACCAGTAGGTGCATCAACTAAGGATTCAGATAGTGTTAAAGATCCATCAGTAACATCGGTTAAAGATCCAAGCAACTTGACTGATGCAGAAAGAGCTAAGGTAGCCGAAGAAGTTAAGAAATCTAACCCAACTGCAACAGATGTTAAAGTAGGTAAAGATGGAACAATAACTGTAACCTTCCCAGATGGCTCAACAGCAGTAATTCCAGCAGCTAAAGCAGTTGAGAAAGCTAAAGATGCAGATAGTGTTAAGGATCCGTCAGCAACACCAGTTAAAGATCCAAGCAACTTGACTGACGCAGAAAAAGCTAAGGTAGCCGAAGAAGTTAAGAAATCTAACCCAACTGCGAAAGATATTAAGGTAAACAAAGACGGATCAGTAGTTGTAACCTTTGAAGATGGTACTACATCTGTTATTCCAGCAGATAAGACAGTCAAGAAATCAGATAGTTCAGTAGCAGTTAATCCAGCTACCAACCAAGATTCACCTGCTCAAGCACCAGCTGAGAAAGCAGGAGCGAAAGAATTGCCAAATACTGGTACAGAACAATCTAGCGCTTCACTTGCTCTAGCACTTCTTGCAGCAGCAACAGGGGGACTCCTTATCGCGAAAAAACGCAAGGAAGAAGAGTAAGAAATTACTTTGATAAAATAATTCATAGGATAAACATTCTGTAAATTTAACGAAAATAGATTGGAACACTATGTTCTAGTCGCCCCCAAAAGGATAGCATCTCCGAGAGGAGATGTTATCTTTTTTTACTAGTGAATCAAATGATATAGTGGATTAAATTTATAATAGTACGGTAAGCGCGTCATAACAAGGTATCTATCATTCATGGAGTTCCTCCTGTATACTATTCGTAAAGTAAAACTATTGGAAGATATTTTAATGCCACAACCTATTGTTCCTGTAGAGATTCCACAATCTCGAAATGATAGAAGAGCTTTTGGATAAGGTGTTGCTCTATGACAATTCATCTATCTAGCCTAGGGCAGGTCTATCTCGTATGTGGGAAAACGGATATGAGACAAGGCATTGATTCACTGGCTTATCTCATTAAAACCCACTTTGAATTGGATCCTTTCTCAGGTCAAGTCTTTCTCTTTTGTGGTGGACGTAAAGACCGCTTTAAAGCCCTTTACTGGGATGGTCAAGGATTTTGGCTACTATATAAACGCTTTGAGAGCGGCAGACTGACTTGGCCAAGTACAGAAAAGGATATCAAAGCTCTCACGCCTGAACAAGTAGACTGGCTTATGAAGGGCTTTTCTATCACTCCCAAAATAAATTCATCAGAAAGTCGTGATTTCTATTGAAAGACGGGCATCTGGTCCTTTCCAATAATCTAGCTGAACGCGCTATTAAATCATTGGTTATGGGACGGAGTAAAAGAGTCCAGTGGACTCTTTTAGCCTAAGAAAAACGTGGACTGATTTTGTGTTTGGATTATGACCTTGAACGACATGCTTTAAAAGTTAGTTGAACCGCCGTATGCCGAACGGCACGTACGGTGGTGTGAGAGGGACTAGAGATTATCCCCTACTCGATATTTTTTTCGTATTTCATAAACATTTCATATTTGGGTTTTATAATAGTCTTACAAATATGGAGGTGACAAATGAATCCAATCCAAAGATCTTGGGCTTATGTCAGCAGAAAACGACTGAGAAGTTTTATTTTATTTCTGATTTTATTGGTCCTATTGGCTGGAATTTCAGCCTGTTTGACGCTGATGAAGTCCAACAAAACAGTTGAAACCAATCTTTACAAATCACTCAATACATCTTTTTCTATTAAGAAGATAGAAAATGGTCAGACTTTCAAGTTGTCGGACTTATCATCCGTGAGCCAGATTAAGGGACTGGAACATGTCTCTCCTGAACTCGAGACGGTCGCAAAACTAAAAGACAAGGAAGCAGTGAGTGGCGAGCAGAGCGTGGAGCGTGATGATTTGTCAGCTGCAGACAAAAACTTGGTCAGCTTAACGGCTCTTGAGGATTCATCCAAGGATGTGACCTTTACCAGTTCGGCCTTCAACCTAAAAGAAGGGCGACACCTTCAAAAAGGGGATTCCAAGAAAATCCTGATCCACGAAGAGTTGGCTAAGAAGAACGGTCTTTCGCTTCATGACAAGATTGGCTTGGATGCTGGTCAGTCTGAATCTGGAAAAGGACAAACAGTAGAGTTTGAGATTATCGGCATCTTTTCTGGTAAAAAACAAGAGAAATTCACAGGCTTGTCTTCTGACTTCAGTGAAAATCAAGTCTTTACAGATTATGAAAGTAGCCAAACCCTTTTGGGCAATAGTGAAGCTCAAGTCAGTGCAGCACGCTTCTATGTAGAAAATCCTAAGAAAATGGACGGACTCATGAAGCAGGTAGAAAACTTGGCCTTGGAAAATCAAGGCTACCAAGTCGAAAAGGAAAACAAGGCTTTTGAACAAATCAAAGACTCAGTGGAAACCTTTCAAACCTTCCTGACCATCTTCCTTTATGGGATGTTGATAGCAGGAGTAGGGGCCTTGATTTTGGTCTTGTCTCTCTGGTTGAGAGAAAGGGTCTACGAAGTGGGGATTTTACTAGCACTTGGAAAAGGCAAGAGCTCGATCTTCCTACAGTTCTGTTTAGAGGTAGTTTTGGTATCTCTTGGTGCCTTGCTTCCAGCATTTGCTGCAGGCAACGCCATCACATCCTACCTACTCCAAACTCTACTAGCAAGTGGAGAGCAGGCAAGCTTACAAGACACGCTAGCCAAAGCAAGCAGTTTATCAACCAGCATCCTATCTTTTGCAGCATCCTATGTTTTTCTAGTTCTGCTTAGTTGCTTATCTGTAGCCCTTTGTTTCCTATTCTTATTTAGAAAAGCGCCGAAAGAAATTTTATCATCTATTAGTTAATACTCTTTGAAAATCTCTTCAAACCGCGTTAGCTGTATCTGCAACCTCAAAGTTGTGCTTTGAGCAACCTACAGCTAGCTTCCTAGTTTGCTCTTTGATTTTCATTGAGTATAAGAAGGAGAAATCATGACTTTATTACAATTACAAGACCTTAACTACCGTTATAAGAACACTGCTGAGGCAGTCCTATATCAGATCAATTATCATTTTGAACCTGGGAAATTTTACAGTATTATTGGGGAGTCAGGAGCGGGGAAATCCACTCTCTTGTCCCTACTTGCTGGTTTAGATAGTCCTGTTGAAGGTTCGATTCTTTTCCAAGGAGAGGATATTCGTAAGAAGGGGTATTCCTACCATCGTATGCACCATATTTCCCTGGTATTTCAAAATTATAACTTGATAGATTATCTTTCTCCACTGGAAAATATCCGCTTGGTCAACAAAAAGGCAAGCAAGGATACACTGCTTGAGCTTGGTTTAGATGAAAATCAGATCAAGCGGAATGTTCTCCAGTTATCAGGTGGTCAACAGCAACGTGTTGCCATTGCTCGCAGTTTGGTCTCAGAAGCTCCAGTTATTCTAGCTGATGAGCCAACAGGAAATCTGGATCCTAAAACTGCTGGAGATATTGTCGAACTGCTCAAATCACTTGCCCAGAAAACAGGTAAATGTGTCATCGTCGTAACCCACAGCAAAGAAGTGGCACAAGCATCAGATATTACACTTGAGTTGAAAGATAAGAAACTGACTGAAACTCGAAATACTACGAAATAATACGAACTTTTTCTGTTCAAACTATAAAATAGAATAAAATCTAGAAAGGGAATCTATGTTACACAACGCATTTGCCTATGTTACAAGGAAGTTTTTCAAATCGATTGTCATCTTCCTGATTATTCTCCTCATGGCGAGCTTGAGTTTGGTCGGCTTGTCAATCAAGGGAGCTACTGCCAAGGCTTCTCAGGAGACTTTTAAAAATATCACCAACAGCTTCTCCATGCAAATCAATCGTCGCGTCAACCAAGGAACGCCTCGTGGTGCTGGGAATATCAAGGGTGAAGACATCAAAAAAATCACCGAAAACAAGGCCATCGAGTCTTATGTCAAACGTATCAACGCTATCGGAGATTTGACTGGATATGACCTCATTGAAACGCCAGAAACCAAGAAGAATCTCACTGCTGATCGTGCCAAACGTTTTGGAAGTAGCTTGATGATCACTGGTGTCAATGACTCCTCTAAAGAAGACAAGTTTGTCTCTGGTTCTTATAAGCTGGTCGAAGGTGAGCACCTAACCAACGACGACAAGGATAAGATTCTCATGCATAAGGACTTGGCAGCCAAACACGGCTGGAAAGTTGGGGATAAGGTCAAACTAGACTCCAATATCTACGATGCCGATAATGAAAAAGGAGCCAGGGAAACAGTCCAAGTGACAATCAAGGGACTCTTTGATGGTCATAATAAGTCAGCAGTAACTTACTCACAAGAGCTTTACGAAAATACAGCCATCACAGACATCCATATTGCTGCTAAACTTTATGGATACACAGAAGACACAGCTATTTATGGGGACGCAACCTTCTTTGTAACAGCAGACAAGAACTTGGATGATGTTATGAAAGAGTTGAATGGCATCAGTGGTATCAACTGGAAGAGCTACACACTCGTTAAGAGTTCCTCTAACTACCCAGCTCTAGAGCAATCCATTTCTGGTATGTACAAGATGGCCAACCTCCTCTTCTGGGGTAGCTTGAGCTTCTCAGTCCTTCTCCTTGCACTCTTGCTTAGTCTTTGGATCAACGCCCGTCGTAAGGAAGTGGGCATTCTCCTCTCTATCGGTCTTAAGCAGGCAAGTATCTTGGGGCAATTCATCACCGAATCCATCTTGATTGCAATTCCTGCTCTTGTTTCTGCTTACTTCCTAGCCAGCTACACAGCTCGTGCCATCGGAAATACTGTCCTTGCCAATGTGACTTCAGGTGTTGCCAAGCAAGCCAGCAAGGCGGCTCAAGCCTCTAACCTTGGTGGTGGTGCAGAAGTAGATGGCTTTAGCAAGACCTTGTCGAGCCTAGATATTTCTATTCAGACTTCAGACTTTATCATCGTCTTTGTCCTAGCCTTGGTTCTAGTGGTTTTCGTTATGGCGCTTGCTTCAAGCAATCTCCTTAGAAAACAACCAAAAGAGCTTTTGCTGGATGGTGAATAATACTGATGCTAGACTGAAAAATGAGGCTAGCAACTGAAAGTTTTAAAATGATACATGAAGCAGAAAGCAGTGGTGAAAATCATTGCTTTCAGTTGCTTTCTTTGTACTTTAGTGTTAAATATGATATACTAAAGTTATAGAATTTATTAGAAAGGGGTTTCGCAACTTATATATGGAATTGTGCATAAAAATCTATAGATAAATCTGTAGAAGCCTATCCATATCGCAAACATAGGCTAGTAGACCTAGGCAGGGCCTACCTTGGAAAATATAGAATAGTGAGGAAAAATAAATATTATGAGACAAACAAATGTTAGAGGAAGCTTATCCCTCCGTGGTTTTAGAAAATTAAGAACGGGTGCAATTGTTGCGACAGGTGTGATTCTACTGGGGCTAGGCTTTTTAGCTCCAACTGTATCAGCCAGTGAACAAGATGGTGTTTGGGTAGCCAGAACAGTTGAGGAAGTGAAAGCTGATATTCTAAATATAGACAATTTATCACACTACACAATTAAGTGGGGAGATACATTGAGTGCTATTAGTGGGGCAACAGGGCTATCTGTTGATAGTTTGGTTGAGATAAATCGTATTGCAAATAGAGATTTGATTTTTGCTAATAATAAATTGTATTTTAGCGAAGAGGCTTTTCTAAAAGATGGAAATACAGAAGTAAAAAGACAGCGAGTGTCGATTGATAATTCTGGTAGTCGTCAAAGTTATGAAGTTGAAACAAAAACAGATACTGTAACTGGTGAACAAAGGACTACTGTTAAACAAACGACACCAGTAGCTGTGGAAATCCCAGCGGCGTCAGCAGAGAAAGCTGAAGAGTCAGTATTGCCGGCATCGAAATCAGAAACCTCAGTCTCAGTTGCGCCAAAAGCCGAAACAAGATCAGAAACTTTACATGCTCCATCTGCAGATACTACAATTGAATCAGGGAACTCAACTGAATCAAGTCCAGTAGTAGACAAGGCCCTTTCAAATATAGGGACAACAAATCAACCTGTAGTTTCAAATCCAAGTTCTGAAGCGCCAGCACCGAAAGTGGAAGAGCCAATGGTATCAGAACCAAAATCGGAAGAACCAGCGACCCCAGCACCAAAAGTGGAAGAACCAGTGTCACCGGCGCCAAAAGCAGAAGAACCAGCAACACTGGCACCAGAAGTAGAAGAGCCAGCGACCCCAGCACCGAAAGCGGATGAGCCAACGGTATCAGAACCAAAAGCAGAAGCACCCGTATCTCCAGCACCGAAAGTAGAAGAGCCAACGGTATCAGAACCAAAATCAGAAGCACCAGCGACCCCAGCGCCAAAAGCGGATGAGCCAATGGTATCAGAACCAAAATCAGAAGCACCAGCGACCCCAGCGCCAAAAGCAGAAGAGCCAATGGTATCAGAACCAAGAGCAGAAGCACCAGCAGCGCCAGCGCCAAAAGCAGAAGAGCCAATGGTATCAGAACCAAAATCAGAAGCACCAGCGACCCCAGCGCCAAAAGC
>NZ_VMKU01000013.1:0-7507 GCF_013276315.1 Streptococcus sp. 2741
TTTGAAAACAATTGAGTATAAAGTAAAATAGATTGCAAGAATGTTGCTTGAATCATTACAAGACAGAAACTTCCCATCTTCCATTCAAATTGATACTCAATGAAAATCAAAGAGTAAACTAGAAAGCTAGTCGCAGGTTGCTCAAAGCACAGCTTTGAGGTTTCAGATAAAACTGACGTGGTTTGAAGAGATTTTCGAAGAGTATGACAAATAAAAAACGAACAAGACCTACTTCCTATCACGAAAGCTAGATCTCATTCGTCAAAATGATATTACCAAGTCTGGTTTATCCATTCATTGAAACGTGAACATGGTCATAGTGGTTTTCTGTCACACTACCGCGGTCTGGCATTGGATTCCAAGTGTTAGCTGGCCCATATTTGCTATCGAATGGAGCATAGAAACGTTGTTTCCAGATGATGTAACTAATGCCGCGGCTGGCCATATTTTGAATAGCGTATTCCGCAATCTTATCCCCTAGTTCTGAGCTTTCTGGTACAATAAAGTCAATAGCCAAACCTTTTCCGTGATCTCCACTGTCTCCTGGACGGTAACCACTAAAGAATGTGATGCCAAACAAGTTGGCAATTTCTTCTTTAAAGGCAGCCGTTTGTGGTTGAAGGCCTGCATTTTCAGATTTCGCTACTGCAAGTCCAGCATAATCAGGCGCAGCTGGAGCTGTGTAAGTTGTTGAAACTATCTTCGTCTCTTCTGGTTGATAAGTAGAAACTGTTGGTGTAGCTCCATTTGATGATGCTACTTCTTTTGCTTCTGAACTTGTTGCAGTTGTTTCAGGAGCTTTTTCTTCTACTGGTGTTGTAGTTGCTTCTACTGCTGATTCAGCTTGAGTGCTTGCTTGAGTTTCATCTTTCTCAGCTGGAGTCATTGCCTGAGGAGCTGCTTCTGCAACTGCACTACTTGTTTCGGCTGTTTGCTCCTCTGGGACAGAAGTTCCTGTAGATGGTGTCACTTCTTCTGTAGCAGTCACTGTCTCTGTAACTTCTGAATTTGATGAGACTTCTTTTGGCGCTTCTGCAATTGGTTGAGAAAGATCTGCAACTTGAACAGTTTGATCATCTACAGTCACTTGATTGGTTGTCAAATCTGCTATCGCAGTTGTCACTTCTTCATTAGAGTCTGCTTGGGGTGTTTGGATTTCAACTTCCGTTACTTCTTCTACTTCATTGACAGTCGTTGTCAAAACAGTTTCTGGGAAAATCAAGTCCATATTAGTGATTTTATTCAAATTCGCAAGAACTGTGACATCTACACCCAAGGCTTCTGCAATTGTGCTCAAGGTATCACCATACTGTACTGTATAACTTGTTTTGTTGTCCGTTTTAGTCAAATCATTTTGGATTTGCTCAACACTACGTGCAGTCCAAAGAACTTCTTCTGCTTGAGTTGCCAATACTGGGGCAAATGACAAGGCTACTGTTGAAGCTAATAATATTCTTTTCTTCATTCTTTCCTATTCCTTTCAAATGAGTACCTGTCTATGATAACACAAAAAATGCAGAAAAAAAGCCCTCTCGGGCCTATTTAACAGAACTGTCTATTCCTTGTAACAAACTCTGTTACTTGAAACAGTTTGTTAGGTCTCTGTCACAAAACTGACACAATCTTTTTATCGCTTAGCCTTAAAAAAACGGGAAATATCTGCTAACGCTTGAATCCTGTGATTTCCTTCATAAGTCGACTCTAAAAAGTTGATACTTTGAATCCCACTATTCTGGGCAAATTCCACATCCAGAGTCCGGTCCCCTATATAATAGGTGTTATCAGGATTCAGCTGATACTTGTCTAGCAAATATATAGCCGCTTCTGGACTTGGCTTCCGCGTAAAGCCACTCTGACTGGTTAAAATCTCTGTAAAATAAGATTCCAAACCCAAGTCTCTGAGAATGGTAAGAGCATTGTCTCCCTTATGAGTGTAAACAAACTGCTGAATTCCTGTTTGGTCTGCCCAATTCAACACCTCACGCGCACCTGGCATCAAAACTACCTGAGCATTCTTCTCAGCCAGACTCTGTGCACGCACCTGATTTAGCATTTCCACATCCAGCTTTCTCTCTTCCGCAACTTTCTCCAACAAATCCTGCACAGAATACTTGAGGATAAACTCTCTCACCTTCTCCTTATCATAAGGAATAGAAAATTGAGCATAGGTCTCCTCAATCCCTGATAAAATCGCTTCGTAAGAGTCCAATAAAGTCCCGTCTAAATCCCAAATAAAAGCTGTTTTTTGCATTTCCTATCCTTTCAAGCTCATATAACGCTGGTAACGATAACGTAGAAATAACCAGCGAAAACCATTATCCAAGAGAGTCCCTGCCCAAATACCAGACAAGCCCCAACCAAGCACAATCCCCATCAGATATCCTGTTCCAATGCGGATACACCACATTCCTATACTTGTCGCATAAAAGGGAAGCCGAGCATTGCCCAACCCCTGCCAGACTGCTGTATAGATGACTGTTCCTATCGTCATAGGAGTACCAAGTAGTGAAAAAAGTGTCACTAGCACACTAGCCTCCACCGCTAGAGAATCAGTCGTATAGAGATGAGTTAGTGGTATACCCAAAGCATAGATACTGAAGGTCAAGGGTAACATGAGGATCAGAGAAAGCCAAAAAGTTCGCTTGCTTAAATTAGCCACTTTTTTCCAATTATCCTCCCCAACTGCTCGGGCCACTATCATGACCGTTGCCGTAGCTACGCCAAAGGCAGGCATATAGTTAAACTGGGTCAAGACTTCTCCGACTGCATTTCCAGCCACTGCCTCCGTTCCAAAAGAAACGACCAAGGCAATGATCACGACATCACCAGCCAGCATCATAAGCCGCTCTCCAGCTGCTGGCAAAGCTAGGGTCAATAGTTCCTTATCTAAACCAAAAATCGGTTTCTCAAAAGGCAGCTTTAATTGCGACCACAAAATCACAAGACCAACCAAACGAGACAGAATAGTCCCCCAAGCAACACCCGCTATCCCCATATCCAGTACAAAAATAGCTAGACTGGAAAAGAGAATATTCAAGGCATTGGATAAAAAACTAACATAGAGGGGCAAACGTGGATTATGCGTTGCACGAATCAAGGAACCAAGACTGGTCATCAAGCCCAAGAGAACAATCGATCCGCCTACCAAAGATAGATACAGTCCACCACTCTCAGCTACAGCCCTCTCCGTTCCCAATAGTCCTATCATCTCTTTCCCAGCGAAGATGGACAAAAATCCTAAAAGGAAACTTAAGAGTAAGGTAATCTTCAACGCCTCAGTCACATGATAGGCTAGCATAGATTGATCCTTCTGCCCCAAACTTTTTGAAATAACACTGGAAATAGCAGCTCCCAGAGCGATGAAAATCGCCTGGTAAATCGTGATAATATTGCCAGCTACTGATACACCCGAAATAGCTATCAAGCCCAAGTGGGCTACCAAGTAACTGTCCGCCATTCCCATGAGCATCTGCAAAAAGTTTTCACCCATAGCTGGTAAGGCAATATTAAGAATATCTTTATTTTTCTTAAACAATCTCTCCTCCTGATGAAAAGAAACTCAGTTGGTTTCCCAACCGAGTTTACTCCCTCTGTCTTAAAGTCCTAGATAAGCCTCAACCGCTGCTTGCATGTCAGTAGCTGCCACTGTTGTCTTGTGACGAACAGGAGCTGTTTCAAGCCCATCAACTGCTGGCGGCACTGCCACTCCTGAAATATCATGTAATTGAGCCAAGGCTTCAAAGTCGCCAAGCCCTGATTTTCCAGTCACAGCTTCTACTACAACCACTGGGAACTTGTATGGACTAGCTGTTGAAGCAATCACTGTCTTAGTCGCATCCCCAGTAGCCGCTTGGTATTTTTTATAAACTGCTGAGGCAACCGCCGTATGTGGATCCTCGATATAAGAATCTGACTCATAAACACGTTTGATTTCTGCTGCAGTTTCTTCCTCAGTCGCATATTCAGCCGCAAAGAGATCAAGAATCTCTGCATCAAAATCTGTCAACTCATATTGTCCTTGCGTGTTCAAGGCATTCATGAGTTCAGCAGTCTTTTCAGCATCATTACCCAAAAGATGGAAAATCAAGCGCTCCAAGTTTGAAGACACCAAAATATCCATAGATGGACTAGTTGTTACCTTAAACTCACGTTTCTTATCGTAAACACGTGTCTTGAAAAAGTCTGTCAAAACATTGTTGTCATTTGAAGCACAGATCAATTTGCCAACTGGGAGACCAATTTGCTTAGCATAAAAGGCAGCCAAGATATTTCCAAAGTTTCCTGTTGGTACTGTGAAGTTGACCTTATCACCAGCCACAATCTCACCAGTCTTAACCAACTGAGCATAGGCATAAACATAATAAACAATCTGTGGCACCAGACGACCAATGTTCATAGAGTTTGCAGATGAAAATTGCAACTTGTTGGCCGCTAATCTTTCACGAAGAGCCCCATCGTTAAACATATGCTTCACATTTGTTTGGGCATCATCAAAGTTACCATCTATTGCGATAACATGAGTATTACCACCAGTCTGAGTGGTCATTTGCAACTCTTGTACCTTGCTGACACCATCCTTTGGATAAAAGACAATAATCTCAGTACCAGGCACATCCGCAAACCCCGCCATAGCAGCTTTCCCCGTGTCACCAGATGTCGCTGTTAAGATGACAATCTTGTTCACCAAACCATGCTTCTTAGCAGCTGTTGTCATAAAGTATGGCAAAATAGACAAGGCCATATCCTTAAAGGCAATCGTTGAACCATGGAACAGTTCCAAATTGTATTGACCGTCTAATTTCACCAAAGGCGCTATAGCTGGAGTATCAAATTTACTATCGTAGGCATTGTTGATACAGTAGTCCAACTCTTCAGCTGTAAAGTCATCTAAAAATGCTGACAAAACAATCTTAGCAACTTCCTGATAAGAAGCAGCTTTCAATTTGTCAAAGTCCAAATCTACCTTTGGATAAGTAACCGGTGTAAACAAACCGCCGTCCGTCGCCAAACCTTGCAAAATAGCTTGGCTAGCAGTTACTGTATTGTTGGCATCACGCGTTGATTGATAAACTAATGTCATTACTCTCTATCCTTTATCTATAGTCTCTTCCATTATATCATGATTTTTCAGAAAATTCTCCCTTTAGTAAGAGAAATTATAGGCTCAATTCTTCTTTCAAAGGCTGTAGGTAGGTCATTTCTTTCTTATTTCTCATCTTCAGTCCTTCCTCGGCTAGCAGGAGTAAGTCTTTGGAAAATCCAATAATCGCAGTTTCTTCCTGATCTGTAAGCTTTTTCTTAGAAAATTGTCGTCTTAAAAATTTATAATTTCGCCCAAATTCTTTAAAGAAAGGTGCTGTTTCTAAGTAAGCTTCTAACTTATCTAAATTAACTAATAATCCCAAGTGAAAGGCAGCAGAAGCGAAGGTTTTATCTAGAGGCTGAGTACACACACTACGAAACTCAACTGTTCCTCGAGTCGTTAAGTCTTGGTACTGGTAACTACGATGAGTTTCAAAATCCTTCTCTTGAGGGTAAATAAGAATCTCATCCCCATTAAGAGCATATGCTTGGATTTCAGATGTAGCCAAATAGTCCCTAGCCTGAATGGGATAAAAATAATAGGTTTGTCCATCACGTTCCGCAGTAAAAATCGCAGAATGATCGAGATAGTCAAAAAAATCATCTTCATCATCAAAAAGTCTAGTATTAACCCCAACATTCTCTGGATAGATGCCATGCATCGATTCTTCCCAGAAGATGTCCCTTGAAATTTTTGTATCCCAATCCGCACCTGTAAACTCAGAATTGGCAAATACATAAGCCTTAGCCGCTTCAATTTGAGTAAAAGCATTAATCACCCGCAAGTAGTTGGTTTTTGAAATATCCAGCTGAACCTGGCTCCCACAGATAAAAGTACCATATTCAGGGAAATGATGTAAATCTGATTTAATAATATTTCTACTCAAATTCAAATAATCCATCAACATCTGATAGCGTGGATAAGCCACTGGACAGTTCTCATTCTTATCCCAGTTAGGATGAATGCCACAGCCAACAATAGCATGATTTGATTCACTTAATTTTCTCTGAATTACATTCATATAATTATTAAAACGATTCTCTACCTCTTGAATCTCTTTAACCTTACCAAACGCAAATTCAATCGTAGTATAGGAAACTTCAAACAAAATAGCATCCTGACTTATCGGATCTACTAACTGGATCAGATTGCCAAAATCATCTACCTTTGCTACGGTGAGATCCAAAGTAGAAACTAAATAATGAAATAGATCCTTTATAACTTCAACATCTGTAGCATCCCCTTCTAAACTTGCAACAGGATACTCCAACTCAATTCCGACAAACAATTCAGGATTTTCTTTAATATTTTTCAAATACCGATGTTTTAATAAATCGATAGAACAAGACATACTCCCCTACACTTTCTTAATCTAAATAAAATTTGAATAACTACTATTATACCAAAAATAATACAAAAAAGGAACGAAGATTAACTACGTTCCTAACGCTATACTATACCGGCGGCCGGGGTCGAACCGGCACGTCCTTGCGGACACTGGATTTTGAGTCCAGCGCGTCTGCCAATTCCGCCACGCCGGCAAATAGTAACTGGGGTAGCTGGATTCGAACCAACGCATGAGGGAGTCAAAGTCCCTTGCCTTACCGCTTGGCTATACCCCAATAATATAAAATAGGCGAGTGATGGGGATCGAACCCACGCATGCCAGAGCCACAATCTGGTGTGTTAACCACTTCACCACACCCGCCATAATTCTATTAACACGGGCAGTAGGAATTGAACCCACACTGAAGGTTTTGGAGACCTTAGTTCTACCTTTAAACTATGCCCGTAAAATGGAAGGGGAGGGATTCGAACCCCCGAACCCGAAGGAGCGGATTTACAGTCCGCCGCGTTTAGCCTCTTCGCTACCCTTCCAAAATATATAAATGGCGCGAGACGGAATCGAACCGCCGACACATGGAGCTTCAATCCATTGCTCTACCAACTGAGCTACCGAGCCTTATTGCGGGAGCAGGATTTGAACCTACGACCTTCGGGTTATGAGCCCGACGAGCTACCGAGCTGCTCCATCCCGCGTTAATATAAAAGGAGGATGTGGGATTCGAACCCACGCACGCTTTTACACGCCTGACGGTTTTCAAGACCGTTCCCTTCAGCCGGACTTGGGTAATCCTCCAAAATAGTTTATACGGGAACAAACCCGTGTCCTCTTAGTGAAAAGATAATGTTTCAATTCTCTAGTAATGGACTAAACACTATGGGCACGAGTGGACTCGAACCACCGACCTCACGCTTATCAGGCGTGCGCTCTAACCACCTGAGCTACGCGCCCAAGTTAAAACTTGGTACAAAGAACAAAGTTCAAAGCGGGTGACGAGAATCGAACTCGCGACAACAGCTTGGAAGGCTGTAGTTTTACCACTAAACTACACCCGCTAAAATGGGAGTTAACGGGATCGA
>NZ_VMKU01000130.1:0-2549 GCF_013276315.1 Streptococcus sp. 2741
CGAATCCTGTCTTCCCGATTCATGGCGGTGTAGCTCAGCTGGCTAGAGCGTCCGGTTCATACCCGGGAGGTCGGGGGTTCGATCCCCTTCGCCGCTATAATGATCTTGTCGGACCTTTAGCTCAGCTGGTTAGAGCTCTCGGCTCATAACCGAGTGGTCGTAGGTTCAAGTCCTACAAGGTCCATTTGAATATTGGAGGATTACCCAAGTCCGGCTGAAGGGAACGGTCTTGAAAACCGTCAGGCGTGTAAAAGCGTGCGTGGGTTCGAATCCCACATCCTCCTTTTTTATTAACGCGGGATGGAGCAGCTCGGTAGCTCGTCGGGCTCATAACCCGAAGGTCGTAGGTTCAAATCCTGCTCCCGCAATAAGGCTCGGTAGCTCAGTTGGTAGAGCAATGGATTGAAGCTCCATGTGTCGGCGGTTCGATTCCGTCTCGCGCCATTTTATTGATAGTATTTATGCGGGTGTAGTTTAGTGGTAAAACTACAGCCTTCCAAGCTGTTGTCGCGAGTTCGATTCTCGTCACCCGCTTTGAACTTTGTTCAAATTACCAAGTTTTTTAACTTGGGCGCGTAGCTCAGGTGGTTAGAGCGCACGCCTGATAAGCGTGAGGTCGGTGGTTCGAGTCCACTCGTGCCCATTAATTGGAGAATTACTCAAGAGGCTGAAGAGGACGGTTTGCTAAATCGTTAGGTCGGGTAACTGGCGCAAGGGTTCGAATCCCTTATTCTCCGTTTTAATGAGAGTTTGTAACTCTCTTTTTCATTTGGCTCTTTGTCAACTGTAGTGGGTTGAAGTCAGCTAAGCTCGAGAAAGGACAAATTTCGTCCTTTCTTTTTTGATGTTCAGAGCCTAAAAATCCGTTTTTTGAAGTTTTCAGGCTCTTTGTCAACTGTAGTGGGTTGAAGAAAAGCTAAAATCTTTATATATTGTCGATTTTATGGTTGTTCTAATTTATTATTACTTCCAACTCTTGAGAGAAATTTCTCCGCTATTGAGCCAGATTTCTTTTCCGTTATCACATTGCACCAAAAGTTTTCCACTTTCAGAGATGTCTTTAGCAAGTCCCTTGTAGTCTTTTTGATCTAGTGTGAAAGTAACTTCTTTTCCAAGAACGAATGACTGTTTTTTATATAGGTATAATAACTCATCTGCTGGTGTTTCGAAGAAAGCACGCCAGATTTCTATGATTAATTCATTCCTTGTTATTGGAGCTGTAGTTTTAAATAAGCTAGCAGCTTTTTCTTTTAATTCCTGAGGGAAGTCTTTAATAGTGAAATTGATACCTACTCCAATAATGATATCTGTGACTAAGCCTGTTTCTACAGAGGTCATTGCTTCAGTGAGAATTCCTCCAATTTTATGATTGTTTAGGTAGATATCATTGACCCATTTTATGTCGACATCTATTAAAGTTAGGTTCTTAATGGCTTTGTAGACAGCTCCAGCTACAAGTAGTGTGTAGGACGGTAATTTGTCATAGGGAAGATTTGGTTTAAGATGGAGGGTCATATAAATGCCACCTTGAGGAGAGTAGAAGGAGCGTTGAAAACGGCCACGCCCTGCTATTTGATAGGAAGCTAGATAGAGGGTGTTTGCTTCATAGCCTAAATCAATTGCTTCTTTTGCATCGAGTTGTGTTGATTTTGTTTCGGGTTTAAAACTGATTTTAATTGGAAGATTTTCTTCTAGAATCTCTGGAAGAATAAGGTCACCATTCATCAGTTTATATCCTTTGTTTTTGATACTATCAATTTCAATGCCTTCTTGTTCTAGGCGCCTGATGGCTTTCCAAATTGATGTTCGGGTCAGTGATAGTTCTTCTGCAATCTTTTCTCCGCTGATATAGTCGTTTTCTTTAGCTAGAATCTGATAGACAGCTTGGTAGGATTTCATAGTGTTGCCTTTCTCACTAGTTGGTATTGAGAGGATTCTTTTCTTGTATGACTTGGGGTCTGATTTAAGTATTGTTTATAAGCTTTTGAAAAATGGAGTGGATCTGAAAAACCTACCGAATATGCAATTACCTTGATGGACTCTTGGGTATTTTCGAGAAGTTGTTTAGCTCGGTGCATTCGAACGTAGAGTAGGTATTCTTTGGGTGATAAGGTATTAAATTCTTTGAATACGCTTGATAAGTAGCTTCTGTGAACGGATAGTTCTTTTGTTAAATCTTGAATTGTAAGTGATTGAGGATAGTGGCTATCAATTAATCGTTTGCATTCAAGATAGAGTTGGTAGGTTGATGAAATATTCTTTTTTCTGATTGGGAGCAATAGTTCCCAGATGAAACATCAGTTCATGGAGTTGTCCCATGATATGGAGTTGAGCTAATTCATTGGATTTTGTAATCTGAGCGAAGCGAACAATGTCTGAGATGAGTTTTGCAGTAGTCTGGGTATGACAAGTTTCAGATTGGATGAGATAGGATTGATCAGAAATTTGAGAAAGAGCAAAAAAATCAGGAGCTTTCCCTCCAGTGATTCCTAACCAGTAGTAGGCCCAAGGTTCTTTACTATCTGCTTGATATAGTTATTTAGTTTTAA
>NZ_VMKU01000131.1:0-528 GCF_013276315.1 Streptococcus sp. 2741
ATAGGGAAGTCGCTTAGCTTTAATCCGCCATAGCTCAGTTGGTAGTAGCGCATGACTGTTAATCATGATGTCGTAGGTTCGAGTCCTACTGGCGGAGTAATTTAGTTAAGAGGTTTAGGCCTCTTTTTTTGTTATGTAATAATAATCTATCTCGTGTTATTAGAGGCGAGACATTTTTCGGCTCTTTGTCAACTGTAGTGGGTTGATGAAAAGCTAATCTCGAGAAAGGGCAAATTTCGTCATTTTTTTTGAAGTTTTTAAAGTTCCGAAAACCAAAGGCGTTGCGTTTGATAAGTTTGATGAGATTATTAGTGACTTCTAGTTTGGCGTTAGAATAGGCTAGTTTAAGGGCATTGACAATTTTCTCGTTATCAGCGTTCCAAACATTCAAAAATAGTTGGGACTTCCCTTAATAAATCTGTTACTTTCTTTTTCAAGATAGCCCAAGCTTGCTCAATAGGATTCAAATCTGGTGAATAAGGCGGTAGAGGTAAGAAAAAGTGTTTATTTTGGATGCAGAGTTCATCC
>NZ_VMKU01000132.1:0-1163 GCF_013276315.1 Streptococcus sp. 2741
AAAGTCGGGATTATACCATATAAAAAAATAAATAAATAGACTTGTTTTTTTCTTTTTTTGACGTATACTAATAATAGAAAGCGCTTTAAATAAAATAAAAGGAGGTTTTATGAGGAAAGTAAATAAGGACATTTTATTCTTAACTGGAATCATAGTTTTATGTTTTGGTTTTTTATTATTTCACATCAACCCCTATTATGCCGAACCCTATGCGACACTGAAAGAAAGAATAAATTTATTCTTTTGGCAACTATATTGGAGACCTGTAGGAACTCTCAGTATTATTTCGGGTTGCATTATAACTTTCAAAGGATTGAAAAAATAATCTTTTACTCATGAAGAAAGGAAATTTGTTATGATTAAACTGAAACTATTGTTTTTCTCTCTACTATCAAGTCTATTATTCTTAGTCACAACATCTACGGTTTTTGCTGATGTCTATCCTGGTACAAATTATGAAATTGTATCTAATCGTATTGTAAAAGATATCAACACAGGAGAGTTATTGTCATTTTATACGACTGAACTTAGAGACGCCTATTTAGAGTCTAAATCTACGTATCAGACTCGTTCTAATGCAACTGGTGTTGCAGACTATAGAACTAAATACTCTCACTCTTACAAGAAAAGCACCACATCAGGTCCTGTAAGTTCAACTGCCTATGGTGGAAAAGCTGGAGCTACTCTGACTGTAGGTGCAGGTGTTAGCTTTTCTGCTCCGGAGTCTGGAGCTGGACTTAGTTTAAATCACTCAGTCTCCCATAACGTACCACCCTACACTTATGGTTATATTAGACTAAAAGCATCTTACACAGTAAACGTTCGTAAACTAGAAGTTAGATACTTAGGCACCAACAAATGGGTTCCAGCTGGTGAAACCTCTACTATATCGAATGTTAGCGTTTGGAGCGAACTGGTCACTTGGAAATAACTCATTAGAGACTGGGTAAAAACTCAATTTCAGGAGAAAATGAAATAAATTTTCTCACAATAAAACGCATAGTATTACGGTTCAAGTCAACACCGGATATTATGCGTTTTTGATTTTAAAGAGCCAAATTTCTTAACTTAATGACATTGCTTTTTGCCCAACCTCTTTTTATTTCAAAAAAGAACCTCGCAAAACAAGAGCCTGGTTTTATAGTTCATCGGCTTTTACAAAT
>NZ_VMKU01000133.1:0-898 GCF_013276315.1 Streptococcus sp. 2741
CGCTAACAGCTGAAGAGAAAGCCTGTAACCATGCGCTATCTAAGGAGAGAATCAAGGTTGAGAATATTTTTGACAAAGTATAGTAGATTGAAACTAGAATAGTACACCTCTACTTCTAAAACATTGTTAGAAATCGATTTGACTGTCTTGATTGATTTGTCCTGTTCTTATTTCATTTCACTATGAAAACGTTTAAAATATTTTCAACAACCTATCGAAATCATCGTAAACGCTTCGGATTACGAATGAATTTGATTGCTGGCATTATCAATCATGAACTAGGATTCTAGTTTTGCAGGAAGTCTAATAAAAGTAAAGGAGATTTAGTGCGAGTAAAAATTAATCTCAAATGCTCCTCTTGTGGCAGCATCAATTACCTAACCAGTAAAAATTCCAAAACCCATCCAGACAAGATTGAGGTTTTAAAGTATTGTCCCAAGGAAAGAAAAGTAACCCTACATCTTGAATCTAAGTAGATTTTATGGTAAAATAATAGGGATTGTAAGGAGTTTGATATGTATAACCTATTATTAACCATTTTATTAGTATTATCTGTTGTGATTGTGATTGCGATTTTCATGCAACCAACTAAAAACCAATCCAGCAATGTATTTGATGCCAGCTCAGGTGATTTGTTTGAACGCAGTAAAGCACGCGGTTTCGAAGCTGTGATGCAGCGTTTGACAGGGATTTTAGTCTTTTTCTGGCTAGCCATTGCCTTAGCATTGACGGTATTATCAAGTAGATAAGAAAATAATGGGCAGGACTAGGTCTTTGCCTCTTTTTGTTTTTATATTCTTCAAAAATCTCTTCAAACCACGTCAGCTTTCATCTGCAATCTCAAAACAGTATTTTGAGCTGACTTCGTCAGTTCTATTCACAACCTCAAAACGGTGTT
>NZ_VMKU01000134.1:0-16364 GCF_013276315.1 Streptococcus sp. 2741
CTTGAACTTGAAATTTGGCCTTGGGGAATTTCTTCAAACCACATCAGCTTGGTCAGTTCTACCTGCGACCTCAAAACTTGTGCTTTGGTCAAGCTGGGTTTAGTTTCCTAGTTTGCTCTTTGATTTTCATTGAGTATAAGATTGCAGATAAAACGATAACAATCATAGGACACAGCAGAGCCAATGTTGGTCGAAGAATAGCCCCCTAATCGCTTATTTTATGGCAAAATGAAATAAAAACTAAACATTTTGTTGAGGAAGGCAAATCAATTCCTCACAATGTTCGAGAAAGAAGGGCGGACTATTCCAACTTCAACCCACTATAAAGCAGACTTACAAGATAGGGAACCCATCTCCGATAATATAATATATAGTAGAATGAAAACTGCACAATTTGATTGGGGAATTCAAACTAATTTCTCACAATGTTTGAGAAAAAGGGTCTATTATTTCAACTGCAACCTACTATAGCCCATTAAAGTTGGAATAACCCACTGAGACTTTTAAACCACTGCTGGAGAGGAGTTTGTGTCGATTTTCTTTCATTTCCCTGAAAAATCAAAAAGAGAGAACCAATCTGATCCTCTCTTACTTATAAATGGTGCTCACTCAAATGTTAAAGGAGCTATTTCTTAGAGATAAAGGAATTTGAATACAGCTACTGCCGCAATTGCTGCTGCAATAGGTGCTACTACTGGTACCCAAGAATACCACCATTTTGAATCGCCTTTATTCTCACCAAGAACTGATTTCGGAAGGAAAGCATGAAGGAGACGTGGCCCCAAGTCACGAGCTGGGTTCAAGGCAGGTCCTGTAGGTCCTCCAAGTGATGTTACCAAAGCCATAACGAGGAATCCAAGTGCCAAGTGAGCCACAGAAAGTCCTGAAGCAGTGTGTGGAGCCACCTGTGCTTTAATAGCCAAGTCAGAAAAATCAACTGTCTGTCCTGCTTGTGTTGCCATTTGTTTCATGTATTGAAGCACTTCAGCACCAAAGAAGTTTTTAGTCAAACCGAGAGCTGCAAAGAACAAAACAAATGAACCAACAAACTCGTTTACAAAACCATTAACAGTTGCTGCATAGCGACTTTCTTTTGTACCATGGTCAATACTTGAAATAGTTGAGAAAGTTCCCAAGATGTTATTTGGGTTTTCAGTTTTCAAGTAGAATGGACGGTGTGTTGCCACAACTAAGGCTTGACCAAAGATAGCCCCCAAGACTTGCGCGATAATGTAAGGTACCACTTGTGCCCAAGGGAAAAGACCGCTAACTGCAAGTCCTAGAGTGAAAGCAGGGTTGATGTGGTTCCCAGATACGTTACCAAACATCAAGGCTGGGATCATAACCCCCATACCATAACCAACAGCGATGACGAGCCAGCCACTTTGGTGACCTTTCGTACCTTTAAGTTCAACGTTGGCAACTGCACCATTCCCAAGAATGATCAAAATGGCAGTTCCCAAAAATTCAGTGGCATATTTCAGTGCCCATGTGAAATCCATTTGCTAGATTCTCCTTAAAATTTTTTAGATATTCTTTATTCTATCAATTTTTACCCTATTTAGCAACTGATTTCTGGAAATATTTTTAAAAAAATAGGATTCAGAGTTTCCCAATCTAATGAACTTGTAAGCGTTTTTAATCTTCTCGAAAGACCTCGTTCTCAAAACCAGGAAAAAGCCCACATCTGTGAGCTTTTCCTTGTTCCTAGATTCTAAAATCTATTATTTTTCATCTTCTTTTTTCTTGAAGAATCCTAATCCTAGACCAGCTAATAAGGTCATGATACCAGCGCTAGCCAAGGTAGCATTCGCTTCTGGACCTGTGTTTGGCAATTCCTCTCTTTTATTTGTCTCAGAAGTCGGAACTTCTGGGTCTGGACTCACTGGAATTTCAGTTTTTGGAGTACCTGGTTCTGGAGTTAGCTCTGGTATTGGAGTCTCTTGATTTGGTAGTTCTGGGTTTGGTGTCGGAACACTTGGATGCTCTGGATTTGGTTGTGGGTTTGGTTTGTCTGGAGTCGGTTCACCTGGAGCACCTGGTTCCTGAGGACTTGGAATTTCTGGAATTGGTTTTTCTGGTCTTGATAAACGGTCATACCTTACCAAAATAGTCGTACCTTTTGAATCTGCTGTTACTTCTGCATTCGATACTTTTGGTAAATCTGGTTTACCATAATTTTCAATTTCTGGCGATACGACTTCGTCCCAGTTGCCTGTTGTCCATTCACCTTCTGTCACGACTTTCGTCACTTTATTACGCTTGTTGGTTCTTGTTAATTCAACTGTTTGCGTAACTGGGCTAGCTACTTCTGTTGTTTCATCAGTCGCATCTACATACTTGATGGTACGGGTAACAGTTTCGCTTTCTTTAATATCTTCTGTAGCTTGCGGATATTTCACTACTTCGGTTGTATCTGTAGTTGTTGATGTTACAGTTGCTTCCGCTACAGTTGCCTTATCTGGGGCGTCATAGTTGGTTACAGTTGGAGAATCTTGAGAACCCCATGTACCTGTTGACCAGTCTCCTTCTGTTACTTTACCTGTCACTTTGTTACGCTTGTTGGTTCGCGTTAAGGTGACGGTTTGCGTAACTGGGCTACCTACTTCGGTTGTTTCATCAGTCGCATCTACATACTTGATGGTACGGGTAACAGTTTTGCTTTCTTTAATATCTTCTGTAGCTTGCGGATATTTCACTACTTCGGTTGTATCTGTAGTTGTTGACGTTACAGTTGCTTCTGCTACAGTTGCCTTATCTGGGGCGTCATAGTTGGTTACAGTTGGAGAGTCTTGAGAACCCCATGTACCTGTTGACCAGTCTCCTGCTGTTACTTTACCTGTCACTTTATTACGCTTGTTGGTTCTTGTTAGTTCAACTGTTTGCGTAACTGGGCTACCTACTTCTGTTGTTTCATCAGTCGCATCTATATACTTGATGGTACGGGTAACAGTTTTGCTTTCTTTAACATCTTCTGTAGCTTGTGGGTATTTCACTACTTCGGTTGTATCTGTAGTTGTTGATGTTACAGCTGTTTCCGCTACAGTTGCCTTATCTGGAGCGTCATAGTTGGTTACAGTTAGAGAGTCTTGAGAACCCCATGTACCTGTTGACCAGTCTCCTGCTGTCACGACTTTCGTCACTTTATTACGCTTGTTGGTTCGCGTTAAGGTGACGCTTTGCGTAACTGGTGTTGCCACTTCTTTTGTTTCGTTGGCTTTATCGACATACTTGATGGTACGGGTAACAGTTCTGCTTTCTTTAACATCTTCTGTAGCTTGTGGGTATTTCACTACTTCGGTTGTATCTGTAGTTGTTGATGTTACAGCTGTTTCCGCTACAGTTGCCTTATCTGGGGCGTCATAGTTTTCTACTGATGGTGAAGTTTTTTCGTCCCAGTTGCCTGTTGTCCATTCACCTTCTGTCACGACTTTCGTCACTTTGTTACGCTTGTTGGTTCTTGTTAGTTCAACTGTTTGCGTAACTGAATCAGCCACTTCTTTTGTTTCGTTGGCTTTATCGACATACTTGATGGTACGGGTAACAGTTCTGCTTTCTTTAACATCTTCTGTAGCTTGTGGGTATTTCACTACTTCGGTTGTATCTGTAGTTGTTGATGTTACAGTTGCTTCCGCTACAGTTGCCTTATCTGGGGCGTCATAGTTGGTTACAGTTGGAGAGTCTTGAGAACCCCATGTACCTGTTGACCAGTCTCCTGCTGTCACGACTTTCGTCACTTTATTACGCTTGTTGGTTCGCGTTAAGGTGACGCTTTGCGTAACTGGTGTTGCCACTTCTTTTGTTTCGTTGGCTTTATCGACATACTTGATGGTACGGGTAACAGTTTTGCTTTCTTGAACATCTTCTGTAGCTTGTGGGTATTTCACTACTTCGGTTGTATCTGTAGTTGTTGATGTTACAGTTGCTTCCGCTACAGTTGCCTTATCTGGTGCGTCATAGTTAGTGACTGTTGGAGAGGCTTGGGTCGCCCATGTACCTGTTGACCAGTCTCCTTCTGTTACTTTACCTGTCACTTTGTTACGCTTGTTGGTTTTTGTTAGTTCAACTGTTTGCGTAACTGGGCTAGCTACTTCTGTTGTTTCATCAGTCGCATCTACATACTTGATGGTACGGGTAACAGTTTTGGTTTCTTGAACATCTTCTATAGCTTGCGGATATTTCACAACGATTGTCTCATCTGTGCTTGCGGATGTGACGGTCGCAGAAGAAACCGTAGCTGTTTCGGCTGGACCATAGTTTTCTACTGATGGTGAAACTTTTTCGTCCCAGTTGCCTGTTGACCAAGTTCCTTCTGTCACGACTTTCGTCACTTTATTACGCTTGTTAGTTCTTGTTAATTCAACTGTTTGCGTAACTGGGCTAGCTACTTCGGTTGTTTCGTTGGCTTTATCGACATACTTGATGGTACGGGTAACAGTTTTAGTTTCTTTAACATCTTCTGTAGCTTGCGGATATTTCACAACGACTGTCTCATCTTTGCTTACTGATGTGACGGTCGCAGAAGAAACCGTAGCTGTTTCGGCTGGACCATAGTTTTCTACTGATGGTGAAACTTTTTCGTCCCAGTTTCCTGTTGTCCATTCACCGTAGGTTACAACTCCTGTTACCTTGTTCTCAGTTTTTGTACGGCTTAAGGTTACAGGTTGAACAACATCTTCTTTGACAGTTTGGTTCGTAACTTTATCAACGTAATGAATGGTACGCGTTATAGTCTTCGTCTCAGTAGTGGTGGCTGTTTTAGGAACCACTGTTTCCTCAACATTCTCACGGTAGTAGTAGTTAACGGTTGCACCGTCTTCTGGTACAGTTCCTGTGGCATTTTCAGGAGTTGCTACCAAGGTGTATGTTGTTTTCCTTGTGATAACTCGGTCTTCTTTGTCCTCAGTTGTTGTTTTTCCTTCAATAACTTTTGCTTCTGTAGTATACTCAGAACCTATCGCTAAATCAGCTTGTACAACAGACTCTGCCAACTTCTCTTGGGTACCTTCTTTATAGTAATTGGCTGTTACTGTAGCAGTAGTAGGCGCTTCACGTTCCTCATATACATAAGTTACCGTTCTTACCCCGCTTACGATATTTCCTTCAGTAGGGGCAGAATTTTCCCCCAAATCTCTTTTGACTCTATAATGTTTCCCATTAGTCGTTGAGATAGTGCTGAGTTTTTTATCTGTGACATTATAGCTAGTACCAATCAGTTGTTTTTTATTGGTAATGTAGGTTCCGTCACTTTCTTTTTCTCCAATTCCAGTATCATTTTTCAATGATAGCAAATGCCCTTGTTCATCAACATAGCGAACTTTCACATTTCCTGAGATTAGTTCTGCCAATTCTGAGGTTTTCTTCTTTTTCTTGATTTCTTCGGTTATTTTCTTTTTCTCTTCTTCGGGAATATTTAGTTTTGGAATGATTTTTTCAACAACGGTTCGTGATGGTTCCACAGTATCTTGGATGACTGAAAAGTCAGCGAGAATTGGAAGATTATACTGAACACGGTGACTTTGAGGATTTACCCCTACTCTGTCATTATTCTCTGAAAATACTTGTACGGTATAAGAAACAACATCTTTTGCTAATAAAACATCCCCAGTAGAGAAGTAGCCACCTTTTCCTAGATTGCTATCTCCAGGACCCACTGCGTCCTTAATCTTATCAGATAGTTGTTTATCAGTCAGTACATTCGTTCGCACAATTCCTTTGTCTACCCCTACAAAGTGTGAGAAATGTTTGAAGTCTTCAGAATCAGATCTAGCCCAACCTTTATTAAGGTTATTTGCTTTTGTATTTGTATTGTCTCTCTCAAAGGTTTGGGAATCAACACCATATGTATCTGCACTTGCAGTTGCTTCTATATCTGACCCTTGAATACCTGCTTCCTTACTACCATTTCTAGCGGCGAGATAGGTGTATTTTTCTGTTTCTACTTCTAGCTGATCATCCTTAACATGATAGGTAATTTTCTTAGCACCTGGTATAAGAGTCCTCAGTAGTTTATATACTCTGTCATCAGCTTTAGCTGGAGGAGTGCTTGAGTTTAGCCAAGTTGGGGTATTAGGAGTATCTTTATCAGCAACTTTCAATAAATTATTTAATTCGTTTGATAGCTTTGAAGTTGACTGAGATGTGCTTGTGAATGTTTTTCCCCACTCTGAATCTCTTTCTTTTGATTTTTCTATACTTAAGAAGTCTTCCGTAACATTTAATACAATATCGCCTTGTTTTTTAACTTCTTCCCTAGCTTCTGCTTCCAATTGATTGTACAGTTTGGTATCTTCTTCTGTATAATATCTTCTGGGTTTACGGTGTAATGGAGTAAATTTTATTTTCTCATTACGAATTTTATTAACACGAGATTTAAACTCATCTTTAAAAAATTTGGAAATTTGGAAATTCGCCAGTTCTACATTTAAACCTTTTTTGTACAAGTTTTCATTTTGAACGATTTCGGCTACACGGTGAATGGTTTCATCGTATACCGTCTTCTCTTGGCCAGCAGTATCCTTAGTTTTAATGACTACTCGATAGGTTCCTTTAGAACCATTAATATCTGAGATATATCCTGTCACAAATTCCACACGAACACGGCTTCCGAAGCCAGGAGAAAAGGCAGTAAACTGCTTCTCTATCCCATTATATCCAACTACACCTGGAGAATATTTATTATACTTATCTTTTTCTAAAAATGGGAGATTCTTAAATTCGGTGGAGTTCTTATTAGCACGTTCATTTTGAGCACGTGGATCATACTTCGAATTATCTGAAACCGTCTCGTCACGATTAGCTCGTGTACGTCCTTTAACAAGCATAAGCATGTATTTAAAACGACGGTCTAATGCTTGTTCGTGCACAAAAATGTTATCTAAGGCATCTGCCCCAAGCATACCACCTTGTTCAATCGTACCATCTTCTTTCTTATACCAACCTGTAAAGTAACCATCTGCATTTTTCTTACCAATAACGAATTTACCTGGTCTGCCATCTTTACCTGCAATCGCTGTCCATCCACCGAAAGAATCAAGTTCTCTTATTTCACCATCTTGTAATTTATCTCCTGTACCATCTTCACTGACTTTGCCGTTTTTAAATCTAAGAGCATCCCCAAGGGTGTTCATACTACGCAAGTAAGAACGTTCATTATTTTGGAAGTCGTCTGGCATATTTTTTACAATATCCCATAATTGTTCGAGAGTCAGATTTTCCTTAGGAGTATCAAATTTCAGATGGGCATTCTTATCATCCCCACCTGTCTCTCCATCTTTAGGCACAATGACCCCGGGCTGGTGTTCTTTTACTGTGTCACCCTTACGATTGGCATCCAGTAAATCTGAATCAGTATCTGCTGTGTCTGAACCTCCCTCATTTCCAGAAGTCGGCTCTGATTCAGTTCCTGTAGCTCCATTCGATGAATCACTTGCCTCCTCATCAGCTAATTCTCTTTTACTACGAGTACGAGGTTTCGTACTTTCTGGAGTTACTAGCGGATTGTCAGCTACGGGAGCATTATAGGTGTTTGCTGCTGCATCAGTATGACTGAGGTCAGTCTTGTTTTCTGGCTCTCCAATTCCAGACTGTCCTGGATCTGTCGGGTTTGCTGTCCTCTCAGCTTCCCTCGCTGACTCCACGCCCTCAGCATGAGCAATCCCAGCTCCCATCAAAAGATAGAGCGCCCCAATGACAACACTAGCTGCACCGACACTCACTTTTCGAATACTGTATTTTAATTGTTTTTCTGGACTATTCATGACTACCTCCATATATATATATATATATATATATATATATATCGAAAGATATATATTATAACAGATCTTATACAATAATCCTCATTTTAAATTATACAACGAATAAGGTTTAATTTCAATTTTTTAGAGACTACAAATAGGATAAACTTGACTTGTCATTTCGGTTTGTAATGAACACACTTAAATCAAAATTATGAATAGTACAGTCTTCTTCGCTCATTGACTAAAAACTTATGCTACCGTTTTACTAAAATGCTAAAAAGTGCTATAATGTGAACGGTTAAAACAATTTACAAAAAGGAGAATTTGAATGTCTTACCAAGAAAATTACCAGAAATGGGTTGATTTTGCGGAGCTTCCTGACTACCTTCGTCAAGATTTGGAAAATATGGATGAAAAAACTAAGGAAGATGCCTTCTATACAAATCTTGAATTTGGTACTGCAGGTATGCGTGGCTTGATTGGTGCTGGTACAAACCGCATCAACATCTACGTTGTTCGCCAAGCTACTGAGGGATTGGCTCGTTTGATTGAGTCAAAAGGTGGAAATGAAAAAGAACGCGGTGTGGCAATTGCCTACGACAGCCGTCACTTCTCACCTGAATTTGCCTTTGAATCTGCGGCAGTTCTTGCTAAACACGGCATCAAATCTTACGTATTTGAAAGCCTTCGTCCAACTCCAGAACTATCATTTGCAGTTCGTCACCTCAACTGTTTCGCAGGTATCATGGTCACAGCCAGCCACAACCCTGCTCCATTTAACGGTTACAAGGTTTACGGTGAAGACGGTGGACAAATGCCTCCACACGACGCGGACGCTTTGACTACTTATATCCGTGCAATCGAAAACCCATTTGCAGTTGAAGTTGCTGATGTGGAATCTGAAAAGGCTTCTGGCTTGATTGAAGTTATCGGCGAAGCTGTTGACGTAGAATACCTTAAAGAAGTTAAGGACGTAAACATCAACCCAGCCTTGATTGAAGAATTCGGTAAAGACATGAAAATTGTCTACACACCACTTCATGGTACTGGTGAAATGTTGGCTCGTCGTGCTCTTGCCCAAGCAGGATTTGACTCAGTTCAAGTCGTTGAAGCGCAAGCAACTGCTGATCCTGACTTCTCAACTGTAAAATCTCCAAACCCAGAAAGCCAAGCAGCCTTTGCACTTGCTGAAGAACTTGGTCGTCAAGTTGGTGCAGATGTTCTTGTGGCAACTGACCCTGATGCTGACCGTGTTGGTGTTGAAGTTCTTCAAAAAGATGGTAGCTACCTCAACCTTTCAGGTAACCAAATCGGTGCTATCATGGCAAAATACATCTTGGAAGCCCACAAAAACGCTGGAACTCTTCCTGAAAATGCAGCCCTTTGCAAATCGATCGTATCAACTGACTTGGTAACGAAGATTGCTGAAAGCTACGGCGCAACCATGTTCAACGTTCTGACTGGTTTCAAATTCATCGCTGAAAAAATCCAAGAATTCGAAGAAAAACACAATCACACATACATGATGGGATTTGAAGAAAGCTTCGGTTACTTGATTAAACCATTCGTACGTGATAAAGACGCTATCCAAGCCGTTCTTGTCGTTGCTGAACTTGCTGCCTACTACCGTTCACGTGGTTTGACACTTGCTGATGGTATCGAAGAAATCTACAAAGAGTACGGCTACTATGCAGAAAAGACAATCTCTGTTACCCTTTCAGGTGTCGATGGTGCTGAACAAATCAAAGCGATTATGGCTAAATTCCGCAACAATGCTCCAAAAGAATGGAATGCAACAGCTATCACTGTCGTAGAAGACTTCAAAGCTCAAACAGCTACTGCTGACGGTACTGTTACAAACTTGACAACTCCTCCAAGCGATGTGTTGAAATACACACTTGCTGACGGTTCATGGATTGCTGTTCGCCCTTCAGGGACAGAACCAAAAATCAAGTTCTACATTGCAGTTGTAGGGGAAACAAACGAAGAATCACAAGCTAAGATTGCTAACATCGAAGCAGAAATCAATGCTTTTGTAAAATAAAGACCTAAAAAGATGAGACCAACCAATCTCATCTTTTTTTCGTATCAAATCTAAGCAATTTTAGAAACTTTATGGCATACTAGACTTATCAACGAAAGCGAGGTAATCTCATGGAACAATTTTTAGATAATATCAAAGACCTTGAAGTCACTACAGTTGCGCGTGCGCAAGAAGCTCTTGATAAAAAAGAAACTGCAACCTTCTTTATCGGTCGCAAAACTTGCCCTTACTGCCGTAAATTTGCTGGTACATTGTCAGGTGTCGTAGCTGAAACTAAAGCTCACATTTACTTCATCAATAGTGAAGAATCAAGCCAACTCAATGAGTTACAAGCATTCCGTTCACGCTACGGAATCCCAACTGTACCAGGATTTGTTCACGTTGCAGATGGACAAATCAATGTCCGTTGCGACTCGTCAATGTCAGCACAAGAAATCAAGGACTTTGCTGGATTGTAAAAAATCAACTAACAAGTTTTAAAATCACAAAAACGCATAATATAAGGTGCAAAAACCTTGATATTATGCGTTTTATTGTTCCTAAAACAGTTACATCAGCATTTCATTACAGAACATTTTAATTTTATAAGTCAAATCAATTTTTAACAATGGTTTAGAAATCACAGTGGGCTATTCCATATTCAATTATCCAGATTCAATCGCTATTATCGTTTTCCTAGATTACAAAAAAACTACGTTTTGCTAATCAAAACGCAGTCTCAGCCACTATTTTATATTACTGTCCTTCTTTTACTTCTTTGGTTGCTACATCTTCTCCAAACCATTTTTGGCTGATTTCTTGGAATTTACCGTCCTTGTAAAGACTAGAAAAAGCTTCATTTATCTTCTTAACCAGAGTTGTATCTTCCTTACGGGCTCCAACCGCAAAAGCTTCTGTTTCTAGTCCAACTGTAAAGACATTATAATCGTTTAAAACACCTTCTGCTTCTAAATAATAGTTTGCATAGACACGGTCAATCAATAGACCGTCAATTCGATCATTTTTCAAATCAATCAAGGCTTCATTAAAGGTTTGGTATTGATTCGCTTCCTTATTAGCGACAATATCCTTTAAAATCGCTGGGTTTGCTTCAAAATCCGCATAACCAGATGAACCGGCTTGCGCTCCTAAAGTCTTTCCAGCCATATCCTTTGCAGTCGTGATACCAGATGATTTCTTGGTCACCAATACCTGCTCATTCTTCATATATGAGTTACTGAATGCTACCTTTTCACGGCGTTCATCTGTAGCGGAATAGCCATTCCAAATCAGATCAATCGTTCCTTTTGTCAATTCAGCTTCTTTCAAATCCCAATCAATCGGTTGCCAGTTTACCGTAATTCCGTATTTTTCAAAAACAGCTGTAGCTAAATCAATATCAAATCCTGCATAAGAACCATCTTTCTGAGCAAATCCCATTGGAACAAAAGTACTATCAAATCCAATAGTAATAGACTTGTTAGACTCGTACTTAGACCAATTATCTCCACTAGTTTCGCTAGAATTTTTCCCACAAGCTACTAAGAACAAAGCAGTCATTAGACTAACTAATACAAGCATCCATTTTTTCATCCATTTTTCCTCCTATTTAGGTTCTACTTTCAATAATACATCTGCGATATTTTCAGCAAACTGCAAATCATGGGTAACCACAATCTGGGTCATGCCAAGTTCCCTATTTTGCAAGATCAATTTTTCCACTTCCAAGCGCAATTCTGGATCTAGGGCAGAAGTTGGTTCATCATAGCCAATGATTTCTGGGTCAATCATCATAGCACGCGCCAAGGCCACCCGTTGCTTTTGTCCACCTGATAATGAGAATGGATAGGCATCTGCGTGTCCTCCTAGTCCTAACTGTTCCAAGAGTCCACTCGCCTTCTTATCAGCCTCCTCCTGCTTCATCCCCATGGTCTTCACAGGCGATAAAGTCAAATTGTCCAGAACTGATAAATGAGGGAACAGTTGAAAATCTTGGAAGACAAATCCTAGTAGGTTTCGCTTCTGCAATTCATCCAGCTCTAAAGGTTGTCCATTATAAAAGATTTGTCCAGAATCAATGGTTTCAAGACCCGCAAGCATACGTAAGAGAGTTGTCTTACCTCCACCAGAAGGCCCAACGATAGCCAGGATTTGCTTTTCAGGAATACTTAGACTGAAATTAGACAGGATTTGTTTGTCTCCAAATTTCTTATTGATATTTCGTAATTCTAACATGGCAGCCTCCTATCTATAATAACTATACTTCTTCTCAACTTTTTTGGAAATAATTGTCACAATCCCAATCAAAATCAAGTAAATGGCTCCTGCCAAGAACATAGGAACCAGACTAGCATCACGGTTGGCAGCTGTTCGACTAGCCAAGATAAGATCAGAAATTCCTAGAGCATAGACCAGAGAGGTATCCTTGACCAAACTCATAACTTCGTTAAAGACACTAGGAAGAACAATCTTGGTCACTTGGGGCAAGATAATATAGCGCACTGTGTCAAAAGGGCTAAACTTCAAGACCTTGGCTGCCTCATACTGTCCTCTTGGAATAGTGTCAATTCCCCCACGGAAAATTTCTGCAAAGTAAGCCGCATAGTTGAGAACAAAGGCAATAATAGCTGCAGGAAGGCGGTCTAAACGAATCCCAATACTTGGGAGCACATAATAAATAAAAATCAATTGCAAGAGCAAGGGGGTGCCACGCATAACCCAGATGTAAATGTTAATCAGATAATGGAGGGGCTTCCAATGGACTTGCAAGGCAAAGGCAATCAAAACGCCCAAAGGAATCGAAAATAGCAAGACCAGTGCAAAGACCTGTACAGTCGTGCTCGCACCATTCAGTAAACTCGGTAATATCTCAAATAAATAAGACATACTGCACCTCCTAAAAGTAATTGTTCCTATTATAGCATGAATAAACAAAATAACCAACCATTTTTGCAAAAAAATTCTATCATATACAAATAAAAACCGTAGCTATCAAAAGAGATAAACTACAGTTCTATATGTTTAAACATTCTTACAATCTCTCAAACAGTTCTTGCATTTGCACATCATCTGGAACCAGTTTTAAGTAAGCTTGTGCATTGACTTTTGCTTCCTCAAAGTAGCCCAATTCACGCAAGACATAGATATAGTGTTCCAAAAACTCTGGATTGTCCTTTAAATCTCCTGCCAACTCTTGGTAATGCTCATAGGCAGTATCCAAATCGTCCATTTCTTGATAGGAACGAGCAATCATCCACTTGGTCAAGAGATTTTCTGGCTCATCGCTCTGCAAGTCTAGAATATCCTCATAACTCTCCTGCTCCAGATAAATAGTGGCTAAACGAAGCAAGATTTCTTCTGTATCCTCAGCGTCTTCTTTAGCTGTTAGGAGATAATTTTCTGCCCCACTTGCATCATGCAATTCATAAGAGAATTGCGAAGCAGCTAGCAAGAGGCGAGTTTCAAAGGGATTTTTCTCTAAGCCTTGCTTAGCGATACGCAGGGCTTCTTGAACTTGATGTTCCTTATGTAAGGCCTGGCTATAACCATATTCATAGCCTTCAAAGTCAGGAGAAATGGTATCAAGCTGCTTAAAGTAAAGGGTGGCTTTTTGGTATTCTTCTTGATCAAAGTAAAGGCTGGCCAACTCAAAAGCTGTTAGGTCATCGTATTCTAACTCCAGGGCTTTTTCTAAAAACTCAGTAGCCGTTTCAAATTTCCCTAACTGGGCATAGGCAAAACCAATTCGTTGATAGGTGGAAATGCCCGTTTGCTCATAAATAGTACGATTATCTAACTGGGCATAGCCTTGAATGGCCTCTTGGTAATTTTCCAACTCACTATCCAACTCTGCCAAACCCAATATCAAGAGAGGATCCTCTGAGTAGGTCAAAGCCTCCAGCAATTTCTCACGCGCCACATCTGTCAAACCTTCCATCTGGTAAAGATCTGCCTTCAAAGCCAAAGCCGAAACATACCAGTCACTGTCAGCTTGGATTTCCTCAAGATAAGCAAAGGCTTCTTCGATTTGACCATCCTCGCTAGCAATTGCAGCTAGATTAAGATGAAGCTCTGGGAAATCCTCTACAATTTTCAGGTAAATCTCCTTTGCCTGAGGATAAAAACCAATTCCTTCAAGATAAGTTGCCAACTCATACAGAAGGTCACTTGGATCATTTTCTAAAGCTTTGACGAAATAGTGCTCAGCCTTGGCTAAATCTTGCTCCTCCAAAGCCTGTAACATCTGTTGACTATTGTTCACTTTTGACTTCCTCGCCCTCTAATTCATATAGACCACTGACTGCCTTATACCATTCGAAAATGGCTGAAATGACAACCTTAGCAGAGGCATAAACTGGAATACCAAGTAAAACTCCCCAGATACCAAACATAGATCCTGAAGTTAACAAAACAAAGAGAACATTAATGGGATGGATGTTTAATTGACTTCCCAAAATCAATGGAGAGACAAAACGGCCTTCAATAGTTTGTTCTACGATAAAGACAATCACTACTTTCAAAAGCATGACTGGCCCAGCAATCAAGCCCAAAACTAGGGCAGGAAGCATGGCTAGGAAGCTACCAAGATAAGGAACCAGATTTAAAATACCAGCAGTAACACCAAGCGTAACCGCATAACGTAGACCGATAATCTTAAAGAAGATAATAAACATTACTGCTACAATAATAGCCACTGTTACTTGCCCTCGAACATAGTTGGACAACTGTTGATTCACATCTGATAAAACTTGTCCAACAGGTTCCTTCAATTTTCTTGGCATAAATTGGGTCAAATAGTTACGCAAGCCTTTCCCATCACGCAAGAGATAAAAGAGCATGAACGGAACGATAATCAAGGCAACAATCACTTGAGAAGCCCCACTAATAAAGGCACTCACCCAGTTGACTGCCCGAGATGAAACCTTGCTCGCCCAAACTGTAGCCTGGCTAGAAAAATTGGTCAAAACTTGCTCTAATTGAGGTCTGAAATCATCTGGCAGGTGCTGGGCTACCAATCCATTAACAATCCTATCTATATCTTCTAAGTAAACAGGAACGTTTCTTGCAAAGGTCAAAACCTGACGTTGCAGATTTGGAATGGCGACTGCCAAGCCCCAAATGATAAAGAGAGCGATGATAACAAAGACAATAGTGATAGCTATGACACGATTCACCTTATGCTTCTCCATCCAATCAACAATAGGATTTAATAAATAATATAGTAAACCAGATAGAATAACTGGCAGCATCACAACTGCCAAAAAGTCTAAAACAGGTGAAAATAGAAAACTAATCTTACTTAAAATAAAAAGATTCAGTCCCAATAATAAGGTTACCAAAAATACCGTAATGGCCTTGTTATCCAAAAACCACTTGAAAAACCAAGACAGGCTAAAATGTTTCTCTTTTTGTTCCATAAATACTTCCTTTCTATCGTTCTCTCATTATACCATTTTTAAATCAAAATAACTCTTTTTTAAAGTGCTTACATCTAATTGGATGTCTTTAATTGGCTTGTTTTTGTGATATAATAGTCTTATCTTTATATAGAGGTAAAGTTATGAAAGAAACTGTTTATTTTGGAACTTACACACGTCGTACTTCCCAAGGGATTTACAAGGCTGACTTTGATACAGAAACTGGTCAGCTTTCAAACCTAGAACTTTTTGCAGCTGAACCAAGTCCAACCTACCTTGCCTTTGACCAGCACCAACATTTATACACCGTTGGTAGTCAAGACGATAAGGGGGGAATTGCAGCCTATCAAACTGACGGGACTGTGTTAAATCATGTCGTTGAGGAAGGAGCTCCCCACTGTTATGTTGCTGTCGATGAAAAGCGTAATTTGGTCTATGCAGCCAACTACCATAAAGGACAGGTACTGGTTTATAAACGTCAGAAGGATGGGAGCCTTTTACTTAGTGATGTAGATCAACACAGTGGCCAAGGTCCACATGAAAATCAAGCATCTCCTCATGTTCACTATACAGATTTAACACCTGACCACTATCTAGTGACCTGCGATTTGGGTACTGACCAAGTCATCACTTATGACCTTGACCAAGAAGGAAAATTATCTAAGCTCTACACCTATCACAGCCAGCCAGGAGCAGGCTCACGCCATATCGTTTTCCATAACCACTATAAAATCGCTTATCTGATTTGTGAACTCAATAGTACTATCGAGGTTTTAATCTACGATGGTGTTGGCGAATTTGAACGTATGCAGGTTATTTCAACTTTACCAGACGGTTATGAAGGCTTTAATGGAACCGCTGCTATTCGTCTCTCTACAGACGGTAAATACCTCTACGCTTCTAACCGTGGTCATGATTCTATCGCAGTATATACCATCCTTGCGGACGGTAGCTTAGAGTTATTAGAAATCGTTCCAACACATGGTCAGACTCCACGTGATTTTGATTTGACACCTGACCAAAAATTTCTCATTGCTGTCCACCAAGACTCTGACAATGCAACTGTCTTTAAACGTAATTGTGACAATGGTCGTCTAGCAGAACTCTCCAACGACTTCCATGTTCCCGAAGCAGTCTGCATCCGTTTTGCTCCTTAATACTCTTCAAAAATCTCTTCAAACC
>NZ_VMKU01000135.1:0-1052 GCF_013276315.1 Streptococcus sp. 2741
CCGTTTTCCCACATACGAGATAGACCTGCCCTAGGCTAGATAGATGAATTGTCATAGAGCAACACCTTATCCAAAAGCTCTTCTATCATTTCGAGATTGAGAGATTGAAAAAAACTTACTTCAAGCTTGCCAATACGAATTTTAAGCAGAATATCATTTCTCTTTTTAGAATCAAAACGACGAGATTGTGGAATCTCTACAGGAACAATAGGTTGTGGCATTAAAATATCCTCCAATAGTTTTACTTTACTAATAGTATACAGGAGGTCTTCCATGAATGATAGATACCTTGTTATGACGCGCTTACAGGTCTTCCATGAATGATAGATACCTTGTTATGACGCGCTTACAGGTCTTCCATGAATGATAGATACCTTGTTATGACGCGCTTACCATCCATCAACAGAGAGAAGGACGACAAAAAAGAAAGGACAAAATTTGTCCTTTCTGAATCTTAGCTAACTTCCCTCTACTATAGTTGTCAAAGAGGCTTCTTCACTATCTGCTATAGGGTGAGTATATCCAGCTAATGTGTAGGTTACCCTAGTTCTTTTTAATTGATAAAGATTTTTGCATGTGAAGGCTATTGAGAATCAAATAGAATCATCTACTTAAGCTTCTTCATCATCTTTTTTCTTTTTAGAAAAGAGTAAACCGACTGCTCCAAAGATTGATAGAAGTCCTAGAGCAGCTGTAGTGCTATCTGATCGACTACCAGTATTAGGTAATGCTGCTGCCTTAGCCTTGTCCTTAGCCACTGGGTTAACTGCTGCTACTGCGGCAATTCCGTCTGCTTGCGCTTTGTCCACGCCTGCTTTGTCCGCTGCCGCTTTAGCTTGTTTCTTAGCCGCTGCTTTTTCTGCATCTGAAAGTTGTGCGTTCGCATCAATCTCGGCTTCTTTTTCCTTAAGCTTAGCTGCTACTGCTTCCTTAGCTTTGTCCTTAGCCACTGGATTAACTGCTGCTACTGCATCAATACCTTCCGCTTGCGCTTTGTCCACGCCTGCTTGGTCGCTTGCTGCGTCAATGGCTTGGATAGCTTTGTCCGCTGC
>NZ_VMKU01000136.1:0-3515 GCF_013276315.1 Streptococcus sp. 2741
TAAGCCAGTGAATCAATGCTTTGCCTCATATCAGTCTTCCCACATACGAGATAGACCTGCCCTAGGCTAGATAGATGAATTGTCATAGAGCAACACCTTATCCAAAAGCTCTTCTATCATTTCGAGATTGTGGAATCTCTACAGGAACAATAGGTTGTGGCATTAAAATATCCTCCAATAGTTTTACTTTACTAATAGTATACAGGAGGTCTTCCATGAATGATAGATACCTTGTTATGACGCGCTTACCCTGCTTCCTTATTTTATCGCCATTATTTAACCACTTAGACTGATATAGAGACCAGATAGGCAAAAGAACTTGTTCTTGAAACTGACCTCTACTATAATGATTTTTGTAAGGGACGTGAGGCTTCACTATCAGAGAACTCAAGTTCATAAAAAAATTGGAGATAAACAAATGAAAAAATTATTGGGAATTGTCTTTTTATTAGCAGCAGTGACAGTATTGTATTTTGGTTCTGTTGGCTAGCCAAGTTTGAATGTCAGCCTATGGTCTTTGATTCCGGTGGGTCTGTTCCTCTTTTTCACTCTAGAGAATCTTTTGAAAAAAGACTACAAGGCTAGTCTGATGTGTTTGATTATTGCCTTTATCATCGCAAATGCAATTTTGGACCTGTTGCCAATTTCAAGTGGCTTGGTGATTGGAGCAGGTGTGCTGGCTTGTGTAGGGATTGGCTATCTATTTCCTGATAAAGAAGGAAAATAATACTCTTCGAAAATCTCTTCAAACCACGTCAACGTCGGCTTGTCGTAGATATGGTTACTGACTTGGTCAGTTCTATCCACAACCTCAAAACGGTGTTTTGAGCAGTCTGTGCCTAGCTTTCTAGTTTGCTCTTTGATTTTCATTGAGTATTAGAACAGAAAAATACTTGGAATATTTGTTTGTTTATTTTTATATAACAAACTATAAACACAACAAAAGTATAAAAAAAGACAAAAATCAACAGAAAACTATTGACAACGATTACATATAGTGTTATACTTATAGCATAAAGTTAATGGAAAGAAGGGAAAACCTTATGGGATTAGATCATTTCTTTGACAAAAACCTTGTGTTTTGCTTAGAAGCGGATAATCAAGAACATCTCTTTGATCAGGTTACTACTTTATTGGAGGAACGAGAAATCGTGACTCCAACTTATCGTGAAGCCTTGATCACGCGTGAAAAGTCATTTCCAACTGGCTTAGATATGGAATTTTTGGGTAAGGATTTGCCGAATGTGGCTATTCCTCATACAGATATTGTTCATAATCTAGCTGAGAAAGTGGTGGTTGTTCGATTAGAAAAACCAGTAACTTTTCACAATATGATAGCTCCTGATAAGGAAGTAGAAGTATCCTTGCTCTTCTTTATCATCAATAACTCAAGTTCAAGTCAAACAAATATTCTGGCTCAGTTGATGGACTTTTTCACAGGAAATGGACATCTTGAAGACCTATCAAAAATTTCCGAACCAGAAAAACTTTATGCTTATATAGCTGAAGCAATCGCTTAATCTTGTCTATTAAAAATATTAAATCGGAGGAAATCCATATGATTAAAATTCTTGCTGCCTGCGGTGCAGGTGTTAACTCAAGCCACCAAATTAAAAGTGCTCTTGAAGAAGAACTTTCAAACCGTGGTTACGATGTTCACTGTGATGCAGTCATGGTCAAAGATGTTAACGAAGACCTTATCAAGGGTTATGACATCTTCACACCAATCGCTGCGACAGATCTTGGTTTTGACCCAGGTATTCCAGTTATCGAAGCTGGACCAATCTTATTCCGTATCCCAGCAATGAGCGCTCCAGTATTTGACAATATTGAAGCAGCTATTAAAGAACACGGATTAAGCTAATTCTAATTTGTTAACATTCATATAACATAAAAAAGGGAGGAACTGTTATGGATGCAATCTTTGACCTAATCGGAAAGGTTTTCAATCCCATCTTAGAAATGGGTGGACCTGTCATCATGTTAATCATTTTGACAGTATTGGCTTTACTTTTTGGAGTGAAATTCTCCAAAGCGCTTGAAGGTGGTATCAAACTTGCCATCGCTCTTACAGGTATCGGTGCTATCATCGGTATGCTAAATGGTGCTTTCTCAGCATCACTTGCAAAATTCGTTGAAAACACTGGTATCCAATTGAGTATTACCGACGTTGGTTGGGCACCACTTGCAACAATCACTTGGGGTTCTGCTTGGACACTTTACTTCTTGCTCATCATGTTGATTGTCAACGTAGTGATGCTTGCTATGAAGAAAACCGATACACTTGATGTCGATATCTTTGATATCTGGCACTTGTCTATCACAGGTCTCTTGATTAAATGGTATGCTGATAACAATGGTGTGAGTCAAGGGGTTTCGCTCTTTATTGCTACAGCAGCTATCGTCCTTGTTGGTGTGTTGAAAATTATCAACTCTGACTTGATGAAACCTACATTTGATGACCTTCTTAACGCTCCAAGTTCATCACCAATGACATCAACTCACATGAACTACATGATGAACCCAGTTATCATGGTTTTGGATAAGATTTTTGAAAAATTCTTCCCAGGCCTTGATAAATATGACTTTGATGCTGCTAAATTGAACAAGAAAATCGGTTTCTGGGGATCTAAATTCTTCATCGGTTTCATCCTTGGTATCGTTATCGGTATTATGGGAACTCCACATCCAATTGCAGGTGTTGCAGATGCAGATAAATGGCGTCTTGTTATCAAAGGATGGTTGTCTCTTGGTTTGACTGCCGGTGTATCTTTGGAACTCTTCTCACTTATCGGTTCATGGTTCATCGCAGCCGTAGAACCACTATCACAAGGTATTACAAACGTTGCTACTAAACGTCTTCAAGGACGTAAATTCAATATCGGTCTTGACTGGCCATTCATCGCTGGTCGTGCTGAAATCTGGGCTTGTGCCAACGTACTTGCACCAATCATGTTGATTGAAGCAGTGCTTCTTTCAAAAGTTGGAAATGGTATCTTGCCACTTGCAGGTATCATCGCTATGGGTGTTACTCCAGCTCTCTTGGTTGTAACGCGTGGTAAATTGCTCCGTATGATTATCTTCGGAACACTCTTGTTGCCACTCTTCCTTCTTTCAGGTACACTTATTGCGCCATTTGCAACAGAACTTGCTAAAGGTGTAGGTGCCTTCCCAGAAGGTGTGAGCCAAACTCAATTGATTACTCACTCTACTCTTGAAGGACCAATCGAAAAACTTCTTGGTTGGACAATTGGTAACACTACAACTGGTGATATCAAAGCAATTCTTGGTGCAGTAGTCTTCCTTGTATTCTATATCGGTATCTTTGCTTGGTACAGAAAACAAATGATTAAACGTAACGAAGAGTACGCAGCAAAAGCAAAATAATGCGCTCCTATAAAATGTAAATTGTTGAAACTAGGTTGTCATACTGTTTAGGAGTGACAGCCTAGGTTTTTTATAAACTATCAAGAAATCGGAGAAAATAATGGTAATTGAATTATACTCAATGAAAA
>NZ_VMKU01000137.1:0-777 GCF_013276315.1 Streptococcus sp. 2741
AAATAATGTTAAAGAAAAAATCAAAAAATCAGGGCTTAACAAAACTAGATTTGTAAAAAAAGGTACATTTTTGTTAACTAATTCTATGAGTTTTGGTAGACCTTATATTTTGAATGTTGATGGTGCAATACACGATGGATGGTTGGCTATTTCGAACTATGAAAACTCATTAAATAGAGATTACCTATTCTATATTCTTTCATCAAATGTAGTTTATTCTCAATTTTTATCTCTAATTAGTGGAGCTGTTGTGAAAAACTTGAATAGTGATAAAGTTGCTTCTATTCTAATCCCTCTCCCTCCGCTAGCTGAACAACAACGCATAATAGAAGCAATCGAATCAGCTTTAGAAAAAGTAGATGAATATGCTGAAAGTTATAATAGACTCGAACAGCTAGATAAAGAATTTCCAGATAAACTAAAAAAATCTATTCTTCAATATGCTATGCAAGGAAAATTAGTTGAACAAGACCCAAATGATGAATCAGTCGAAGTTTTACTTGAAAAAATACGAGCAGAAAAACAAAAACTCTTTGAAGAAGGCAAGATTAAAAAGAAAGATTTGGACATTTCTATTGTTTCCCAAGGAGATGATAACTCTTATTATGAGGAAGTTCCTTATGAAATACCAAAAAGTTGGGAGTGGGTGAGGTTTTCTACATTGGTTGAAATTGTTAGAGGTGGTTCTCCACGACCAATCAAAGATTATCTTACTTCCGAAGTAGATGGAATAAATTGGATAAAAATAGGTGATACTGAAAAGGGTGAAAAGTATAT
>NZ_VMKU01000138.1:0-9919 GCF_013276315.1 Streptococcus sp. 2741
AAAGAGCAAACTAGGAAGCTAACCGCAGGCTATACTTGAGTACGGCAAGGTGAAGCTAACGTGGTTTGAAGAGATTTTCGAAGAGTATTATTCCTTCTCAGCCAATTCTTTTCCCAGTTGGATGAGGTAATCTTTTAAGTCATCTTTGACTTGTGGATGTTTGAGGGCGTAGTCAATAGATGTTTTCATAAATCCAAACTTATCCCCAACGTCGTAACGAGCTCCTGTAAATTCACGGGCAAAAACACGCTGTGTTTTATTGAGCGTATCAATAGCATCAGTAAGTTGGATTTCATTTCCAGCACCAGGAGCTTGCTTTTCGAGGATATCAAAAATCTCAGGTGTGAGTAGATAGCGACCGATGATTGCAAAATCACTTGGTGCATCTTCGGTCGCTGGTTTTTCAACGAAAGTTTCAACGCTATAGAGTCCGTTGATTCCTTCACCTTGAGGAGCAATGACTCCATATGATGAAACGTCTTCGTGTGGTACGGGCATGACAGCAATGGTTGATGCGTGTGTCTTTTCGTAATCCTTCATCAGTTGTTTTGTCAAAGGAACGGCGTTCTCATCTGTGATGTCCATAAGGTCATCACCCAGCATAACAACGAAGGGCTCATTCCCTACAAAAGCTTTGGCTTGTAGGACAGCATCTCCAAGACCACGAGGGTGAGTTTGGCGGATGAAATGGAGGCGCATACCAGTTGCTTCATCTACCAATTTTAACAGATCTGTTTTACCTTTCTCTTTGAGGTTGTACTCAAGCTCAAAATTTGAATCAAAGTGGTCCTCAATAGAACGTTTTGACTTACCAGTGACAACCAGAATATCTTCAATACCTGATTTGAGAGCCTCTTCCACGATAAACTGGATAGTTGGTTTGTCTACAATTGGCAACATTTCTTTGGCAAGGGCCTTGGTTGCTGGTAAAAATCGAGTTCCTAGTCCAGCGGCAGGAATGACTGCTTTTCTAACTTTCAGTGCCATAAGAATCCTTTCTCTAGAGGGTTAAGACCACTCATTTTCTGCTTTAAATTCATTGTTCATGATGTCATAAATGGCATCTTTGATATTGGTTCCGTGGTAGATAACTTGGTAAATGGCTTGTGTAATGGGCATATAGACTCCAAGTTCTTGCGCTAGTTCATAGGCTGCTCGGGTCGTTGAAATTCCTTCAATCACCATGCCCATATTGGCTTCGATATCAGCTAGAGATTCTCCACGACCAAGGGCATCTCCAGCTCTCCAGTTACGAGAGTGGATGGAGGTTCCCGTTACGATCAAGTCTCCTACACCAGACAAGCCACTATAGGTCAATGGACTAGCCCCGAGTGCCACCCCTAGGCGGGTAATTTCTGCCAAGCCTCGAGCGATGATGGCTGCCTTGGCATTGTCACCAAATCCCAAACCATGTAAAGCTCCGGCACCGACAGCGATAATATTTTTAAGAGCACCAGCGGTTTCGACCCCGATAACATCCGTATTGGTATAAAGTCGGAAGTAGTGATTACTAAATAGCTCCTGAACGTATTGAGCTGTGTGTAAATCTTTAGAAGCAGCAGTGATTAAAGTCAGGTCACGCACAATGGTCTCTTCTGCATGACTAGGACCTGAAACAACGACAATATCACTGCGGAGATGTTCAGGAATTTCTTCTTCAAGGATGGTTGATAATCGTTTATGGCTATCAGGTTCTAATCCCTTTGATGCGTGCATGATGATAACCTTATGGTCCAAGGTTTGTGCAACTTGTTGGGCAACAAGTCGTGTCACTTTTGTTGGGACAACAAACAAAATCGCATCCACATCTCTCAGTGCCTCTGCTAAGTCGGTGTAGGCAATGATATTTTCATCTAGAACGACATCTTTAAAGTAGTGCTTGTTAGTATGATAGGTATTAATTTCATTGATTTGTTCGGGAAGATTTCCCCAAATACGTACCTCGTGTCCATTGTCATTTAAGACTTGTGAAAGGGCAGTTCCCCAGGAACCAGGCCCCAAGACGGCGACGGTTTGTTTTTTCATGATTTCCTCCTTAATAGAGTCCTTTCTCTTATTCTATCATATTCTAGAGGATTTTGCACTTGCATTGCTGGGAAGTGGTGTCTTTGTGACTTCAAAAATACACAAAAACCGGGGCTAGTATTAAACTCTCAGTCTTTAGTTAAAGTGAGAAGAAATCTGATAGATAGTTTGATTCAGTATATGCTTATAATAGAGGTAAACAACTCAGGAGGTTCTTGTAGCTTGCGAGAGTTTGGCGAAAAAATTAAAAGATTACGTTTGGCTAAAAAAATCAGTAGTTCAGAATTTTGTGGCGATGAGTCTGAATGAAGTATCCGTCAATTAATTAGAATTGAAAATGGAGAATCCAGACCAACACTAACAAAGTTAAAATATATCGCTGAACGTTTGGGGGTTGAAGATTACAAGTTGATGCCAAGTTATATAGAGTTGGATAAGGAATACCTAGAATTGAAGTATTTCTTGATGAGGACTCCTACATACGAAGATGAAACTATCGCCCAAAAGAAAGAGAGTGTTTTTGATAAGATTTTTGAAGAGTATTATGATAGGCTACCTGAGGAAGAAAGATTTATCATCCCAAATTATTCATATCTGGCACTAACGAACTACACAGTTCAAAAATCACCAGAAAAGCTAGTTAAACTACTGTCCTTCTGGTGATTTTGCTTAATTTCTGATGTTCGAGACATAATTGAGGAGATTTGTCTTGATTTTTTCCTAAAAAAGGGTAGACTCCTCCCTTGGTTTGATGCTCGATTTTTAAAATAAGGTGACTTATTCTGTTAGGCATGTTTTCCCCTGCCCTCTAGCTCTATATGGAACAGGGAGTATCAGATTTATCTGGCAGATTGTATCAAATAAGGCTTGAAATTGTTTTGAATAGGCGTATAGACTTGAGAATTTGAGAATATGTCGTCTAGCAGTAGAGACATATTTTCCGGCAATATGAAGGAAGAGAGGTCGAAAACGCTTGATAGTCAAGGCCTTTACTTCATCACCAGCTAGCTGCTTTAAAAAGAGGTAGAGATTATAAGCCAGATAGCCCATCATCATACGTACTTCATTCTTAACCATGGTCGAACTATCTGTCTTATCCCCAAAGAATCCTGCTTTCCTTTCTTTGCTAAAGTTTTCAGCATTCCCTCGTTCACGATAGAATTGAAACAGCTCCTCACTATCTACACTGCTTAAATTGGTCAAATGAACTTTTTTACAACCATAAAAAAGAGCACTTAATCGTACTCTTCTCTTTTAAGGATTAGTTGAATTAATTCAAATCCACTAGTTCTCCTGTTTCTAGGTAGACTAGGCGTTCACAAATGTTAGCAATGTAATCAGCGAAGCGTTCCAGATGCCCTATGATATAAAGGTATTGAGTTCCATTGGGAATTGAGGTTTCTTGGTCTTTCATAAGTCCAATGATTTCCTTTGATAAGGCATAATAATATTGGTCAATCTGTTCATCTTTTTGAGCAATACTAATAGCTTTTGAGGCTTGGTGCAAAGGAAAGGCAACCAATAAATCGGCTAGCATGCTGAGGGATAATTTACCCATTTGGTGTAACTGTTCTTCGTCAGGGGCTAGTTGATTTTCTTTTAGTTGCAAAACAGCTTTGGCAATGCCTGCCATATGGTCTCCCATACGTTCAAGGTCTGAACAAGAAGACATGATGCTAATCACAAATCGAAGGTCAGACACTTGTGGCTGCTGCAAGGCCAACAAACGGGCACAGGTCAATTCGATAGCGCTTTGACCTTGGTTGATAGCATGATCCTTATTGATAATTAGCTCTGCCATCTCCTTGTCTTTGGAGGCTAAGGCCAGTAAGGTTTTTGAAGCTGTTTCAAGGACAAGTTGCCCTAGTCCTAAAAAGGATTGTTCTAATTCATGCAATTCTAAATCAAATTGATTTCTCATAGGTTTTTCCTTCCTTATCCGAACCGTCCTGAAATATAGTCTTCTGTGCGCTGATCTTTTGGATTGGTAAACACGTCAACGGTATCTCCAAATTCGCAAATTTCTCCTGTTAAGAAAAAAGCAGTTTTATCTGAAATACGTGAAGCTTGTTGCATGTTATGGGTAACAATGATAATCGTATAATCCTTTTTTAGTTGCTGAATGAGGTCTTCAATTTTTAAAGTGGAGATAGGGTCTAAGGCTGAAGTCGGCTCATCCATTAACAGAATATCAGGTTCTACTGCTAAAGCTCGCGCAATGCAAAGGCGTTGCTGCTGACCGCCTGATAAGGACATGGCACTCTTTTTAAGATTATCTTTGACTTCGTCCCAAATGGCTGCCCCTTTTAAAGATTTTTCCACTAAGGCATCTAATTGTTTTTTGTCTCGAATACCATGTGTCCTTGGGCCATAAGCCACGTTATCATAGATAGACATGGCAAAGGGATTAGGCTGTTGAAAAACCATCCCTACACGCTTACGTAGCTGATTAAGGTTGAATTTGCTACTATAAATATCTTGCTCATCTAAGAGGACTTGGCCTTCAATATGGCAAGAAGGAACCAAATCGTTCATCCGATTAAGGGTTTTTAGAAAAGTTGATTTACCACAACCAGATGGGCCTATCAAGGCAGTAATCTGTCTTTCTGGTAATTGAATCGAAATATTTTTTAAGGCTTGAAAGTCCCCGTAAAATAAGTCTAGGTGTCTGACTGAAAATGTTCCCATACTAGGAAGCTCCTTTCACAAGTTTTCGAGATAATAAGCTTGATAGAGTATTTATCATTAAAACAGTAATAATCAAAATCACACCGGTAGCATAGGCTTCATTGACATGTAGCCCCTCACTTGACAGCATATACATATGCAGGGCTAGAGAACGACCTGAAGACATGAGACTACTTGGCGTATTGGTAGAGGTACCTAATGTATACATGAGGGCAGCTGTCTCACCAACGATACGGCCAATAGCTAGTATCACTCCAGCTAAAATACCTGGCATGGCAACTGGTAGAACAATTCTAAAAACAGTCCGTAACTTACCTGCCCCAAGTCCATAACTTGCTTGACGCATGCTATCACTAACAGATAAAAGGGCTTCTTCTGTTGAGCGAATAATGACTGGCAACACCATGATGACTGAGGTTAAGATTCCTGATAACAGAGAGTATTGAAAACCTAAGAAGACTACAAAGAAGAGCATGCCAAACAGACCAAAAACAATGGAAGGAATCCCAGACAAGGTATCTGAGGCCAATCGCATGATTTTAACACAAAGGGAATCTTTTTTTGTATATTCCACAAGATAAAAACCAGCAAAAATCCCTATGGGCAAGGCTAAAAGAAGAGCACCAAAGACCAGAATAACGGTGGAAATAATCGCTGGCATAAGGGAAATGTTCTCAGAAGTATAGGTCCAAGAAAAGAGGGATAGACTTAGATGAGGTAAGCCTTTGATGAGGATAAAACCAATGATTAAAAAGAGAGAGCCAAAGGTTAAAGCTGAAAAACAATAAACGAGAAGTTTTAGCAGGTATTTACTCATAAGATGATTTTCCTTTCAAGTAGGCAAAGTAGGCATTAATCAAGAGAATAAGGAAAAAGAGAACTGCTGAGGTTGCAATAAGGGCTTCCCTATGCTGACCTGATGCGTAAGCCATTTCCAGAACAATATTAGTTGTTAAGGTTCTGGTTCCTGAAAAGAGTCCACTTGGAATAATCGGCTGGTTGCCTGCCACCAAAATAACTGCCATGGTTTCGCCTACTGCGCGACCGATTCCTAAAATAACTGCTGATAAAATACCAGATCTCGCAGCTGGCAAGATGACACTAAAAATACTCCGTTCATGACTAGCTCCTAGAGCCAAGCTACCAGAATAATACGTTTTGGGAATTGTTCGGATAGCAGATTCTGACAAACTGATAATGGTTGGCAAAATCATTATTCCTAATAGTAACGAAGCGGTTAGGACACTCATGCCATTTCCTAAAAAGGTTCTAATCCAAGGCACCAATAATTGTAGGCCGAAAAAACCATAAACAATAGATGGAATGGCCGCCATCAAGTTGATAGCTGATTTTAAGAAGCCATAGACGGGCTTTGGACAATAATAAACCATAAACACCGATGTCAAGATGCCTGTTGGCACCCCAATCACAATCGCTCCTAAGGTAATTAATAAGGAACCAACGATCATTGGTAAAATACCATAGCTTGCCGGAATGTTCGTTGGCGACCAATCACTGCCTAATAAAAAACGGGTAAAGCCGTAGTTAGCCATGAAAGGCAAGCCATTACTAAAAATAAAGAAACAGATTAGCAAAATAGCTACAACAGCTACTGCTGCACTCATGAAAAAAATTGCCCTAAAAACTGCTTCCTTGAAGGCTTGTTTTGTCACATTTTGTCCTTTCTAGTGAAGAAAGTAAGGGAGATGCGACACCTCCCTACTTGCCTTCTTTATCTTATTGTACGATGAAACGTCTGCATCTCTTTAGAGATTTATGGAGCAAACATTTTATTTAATTTTGTCCCAGGTGGTTAATTTGCCACTAAAAACGTCTGCAAGTTTAGCCATACTGACTTGGCTTGCCTTATTGTCATTATTGACCACAACAGCAATACCGTCTAAAGCAATAGCATCATGGCTGAGACTCTCACCTTCTTCAGGAGTTAATTCCCTAGAAACCATACCAATATCAGCGGTTTTCTCCTTAGCAGCGGTAATACCTGCTGAAGACCCATTAGAGGTAATATCAATCGTAACTTCGGGATTTTCTTTTTTATAAGCTTCTGCTAATTTTTCCATTAAAGAAGATACTGAAGTGGAACCTACAACAGACAACTTGCCTGATAAGTGTTGGCTTGTATATTCTGTGGTTTCGGTTTTAGCTTCAATAAATTTATTATCTGTGACCACTTGTTGACCTTGTTTGGAGTGGATAAAGCTGATAAAATCTTGACCTAGCTTGGAAAGATTAGAAGACCAAACAATGTTGAAGGGACGTTGAAGAGGGTATTTACCATCTAAAACTGTGTCTCGACTAGCCTTGATACCATCAATCTCTAAAGCCTTGACAGATTTCGTTAAAGATCCCAAGGAGATGTAGCCGATAGCATTAGCATTCCCTTGAACTGCTGAGAGAACACCTTCTGTGCTATTTTGAATCACAGCTGTTTTGGCAGTGTTGTCAATTTTTTTATCACCGTCTTTTTTGAGAATCCCTGTGATTTCTGTGAAGGCACCCCGTGTTCCAGAGCCATTTTCTCGTGAAATCACCTCAATCGTTTCTGAAGCTGACTGTTTGGAAGCAGATGACTGATTGCCACAGGCAACAAGCCCAAATCCTGATAAGCCAATGGCTGCAAGAGTAAGCATTTTTTTGAATTTCATAAGAATCACCTTTATTTCTATGTATTTTCTTGTGTAGGATTACTACACTTATAGTCTAACAAGTCTTTGTAAAGGTTTATCCCTGATTCATGTAAAGATTGTGTAAAGAATCAAAAAAAGCCACTTTTGAAAAGTGGCTGCTCCTAAAAATAGCTTTAAAAATTATTAGTCCTGTGCGAAAGATTGGTTAGGAAGAAAAATCGTGAAGCAACTGCCTCTGCCAAGCTGACTCGTCACCGTGACTTGGCCACCTAATAATTGACTAAGTTCTTTGACAATAGCAAGGCCAAGACCAGTGCCACCAGTTTGTCTGCTTCGACCTTTATTAACTCGGTAAAAACGTTCAAAAATACGATCCTGCTCTAATTGACTAATACCAATCCCTGTATCTGACACAGAAATCTTAATGCCTTCGTTCACCTTTTGGGTCTTGACCTCAATTTTTCCCCCTTGTTCAGTGTAACGGATGGCATTGGTTAAAAGATTGAGTAAGATTTGGGAAAGTAATTGACTATCTGATACGAGAGTGACATCATCTGGCACCTGCACCTTTAGCTGTAAATCCTTCTTCTTGAGCTGAGGTTGCAAGCTTTGAGTCAAATCCTGTACAAATTCTGCCAAAGAAAGGGTCGTCCATTGTACAGGCATTTGTTGAGCCTTAGATAAGGTAAGAAGATGCTCAACAATATGCTCAAGACGCAAGCTTTCTTTGTAAATAATGTCTAGAAAGTCATCCTTGAGCGCTTCTTCTTCAACTGACATCCCCTTAATGGTTTCAGCAAAGCCCTTAATCGAAGTAACTGGTGTCCTCAATTCATGGGAGGCATTTGAAACAAAGGCTAAATTTAACTTTTCATAAGTTCTAATCGTTGTTAAATCATATAGCAAGACGAGCACAGCTTCCACAGATTGGGTGGGGCTAAAAACGGGAACTGCTGTCACTTCTAAAATCAAGTCACCCTCATGAAACCCACTTACTTCTTGTTTTAACCTTGTTTTTTGATCAAAGGCTTGGTGAACTAAATTCCGAATATCCATCCGTTTGAGGTCATCAAGTGAACTTATGTCGCCGTCCACATCGGGAAAATAATGAGGCAGAGAGCGACTGGATAATAACATCTGACCTTGAGCGGAAACTAAAAACGTCCCCATGGTTAGGTGCGACAGAAGAACCTCCATTGTTTCGGCTAGGTCCTTGTATTGCTGATCCTGTTGGGAGACTTTGGTTTTTAGGCCAGACACATACTGAGCCAAAGACTTTAAGTCTTCTTGCCCTTTTTCTAAAAAGTATTCACTACTGGTCAAGAGAGGTTGGTGCAAGGTCTCAAAAGCAACTTCCCATTTCCAAAGGCAAAAGAGCCAGTAGCTACCTAGTCCCAAAGAAAGGGCTAGAAGAAAGAGACCGATGCCTTTACTGATCCAAGTTAATGCCATCCCTGCAATCAGAATGAGGCTAACACTTAGATTGACTAGCCAAAATTGAAGGTAGCGTTTCATCTATAACTCCTTGAACTTATAACCATAACCCCGAATGGTTCGAATAAATTGAGGGGCTTTAGGATTGTCTTCAATTTTTTCCCTCAACTTACCAATATGAACGTCCACCAAACGTGTTTCCTGCCCAAAGTCATACCCCCAGATACGTTCCAAAAGACGCTCTCTAGTCAGTGTCATGTTGGGATGTTTCATAAGATAGAGCAAGAGTTCAAATTCTTTTGGGGTCAAACTCAGTAACTTATTCGCCTTGTAGACTTCATGACGCTCAGGGTATACTTTCAAGGTCCCAAATAGCCAAGAATCGTCAGCGATATTATCTGAATCATCTCCTTCTTGTTCTCCTTTAGTTCGCCTGAGGACAGCCTTGACACGCGCCAGCAATTCTCTAGGGCTAAAAGGCTTGGTCAGGTAGTCATCAGCCCCTAATTCCAAGGCCAAAACCTTATCAAATTCATCACTTTTCGCAGAAACCATCATAATTGGAGTTTTGACGCCTTTGGCTCTCAGCCGCTTACAAACTTCTATGCCATCTAATTGTGGTAACATGATATCAAGCAAGATAAAATCAAAGGGTTCTGTTTCTGCCAAAGCTAAGGCCTTCCGTCCATTTGTTACCAATTGAGTAGAAAAGCCTTCCTTACTTAAATGGTAGTCAAGCAATCTCAGAATGTGTTCTTCATCATCCACTAATAAGACTTGTTTTGTCATCTATTATCTCCTATTGGTAACATTATAACACAATTATCAGAAATCCTAACATTGCTAAATCAGATTAAATTTGCTTATCAAGACTAGGATCTGGTCAAACGCTCAATCATCTCCTTGTGCTCTAGATAGGTCGCCAGTAGATCTACCCTTTCAAATAATTCAAAATCCTCAAATTCAAAACCAGGAGCAACAAGACAAGAAACCAGAGCATAATCCTTATCAACTTCAAGAACTCCTCTCAGTTCTGAGGACACGGTAATGATTGATGCGACGGAAGTAAAAATCAATCGTCCTAAAAAACAATTAGCGAATGATTCTGGTAAAAAGAAATGCCA
>NZ_VMKU01000139.1:0-1117 GCF_013276315.1 Streptococcus sp. 2741
CAGTTACATATATCTACGGCAAGGCGAAGCTGACGCGGTTTGAATTTGATTTTCGAAGAGTATAAAGTTTGTTTTTGTATCTTTCAGAAAAATAAGGTATACTGTATGTAAACGATTTCAAAAGAGTCCAGTTATGGCGAAAACATTTTTTATTCCAAATAAACAGAGCATTTTAGGAGAACAAGAGATTTTGACTGCCAAGTCCATCTTGGCCTTGGTAGATGGTTTGGAGTCACATAGCTATGATGCGGTTTATCTCCGTCAGCTTCTTAACCGTCTTGAGTATATCGAGTGTGCGATAGTAGGGCAATCACAATTTCTCTTTAAGGTCAGTTATGCTGATGGTCGAAAGGCTTACCGTGTCGATCTTCCTGAGCTACTAACGAAGATAGACTGGGAGATCATCAAGTCATTTTTAGATGCTTTGCTTGCTTACACAGGAACTGAGATTGAAGGACTAGATGGTTTTGATTTTGAAGCTTATTTCCAAGCAAGTATTCAAGCCCATCTTGCAGACACTGCAGCCCGTTTTACGATTTGCCAAGGAATTTTTAATCCTGTTTTCTTTAGTCATGAGGATTTGAAAAGCTTTTTAGGGGAAGATGGTTTGGCACAGTTTGAAGCGCGTGTGCGTGCGGTTCAAGAGACAGATGCCTACTTTGCAAGAGTTTCCTTCTATCAGGATGGAGAGGGACAAGTGCATGGCGTTTACCATCTAGCTCAAGGAGTCAAGACAGTTTTACCGAGAGAACCATTTGTTCCTGCAGCCTATATGGAGCAATTGGTGGATAAGGAAGTCCAGTGGGAGATTGACTTGGTTCAAATCACAGGAGACGGCTCTAAACCAGAAGACTATGAGGCTATCGCTCGCTTGGACTATGCAAAATTCCTAGAGTCGCTACCATCAGCATTTTACCACCAACTAGACGCCAATCAATTAGAAGTGCAACCCATCTTAGACAAAGATTTTAAAGCATTAGCACAAGAAGAGTAAAGCAGAAGCAGGTCAAGTGACTTGCTTTTTGATATATAAAAAATCCTGCCGTGAAAGACAGGATTGCTACTCAATGAAAATCAAAGAGCAAACTAGGAAGCTAGCCGCAGGCTGCTCAAAACA
>NZ_VMKU01000014.1:0-10168 GCF_013276315.1 Streptococcus sp. 2741
CTGCTTTGAGCTTGTAGATAGAACTGACGAAGTCAGCTCAAAACACTGTTTTGAGGTTGTAGATAAAACTGACGAAGTCAGCTCAAAACACTGTTTTGAGGTTGTAGATAAAACTGACGAAGTCAGCTCAAAACACTGTTTTGAGGTTGTAGATAAAACTGACGAAGTCAGCTCAAAACACTGTTTTGAGGTTGTAGATAAAACTGACGAAGTCAGCTCAAAACACTGTTTTGAGGTTGTAGATAGAACTGACGAAGTCAGCTCAAGTCCTTGCTTTGAGCTTGTAGATGGAAGCTGACGTGGTTTGAAGAGATTTTTCAAGAGTCTTAGCCTTCCATATAGTCTTTCAAATCTTGCCCTGTTAGTCCGGCATTGAGGGCAATGAGGAGTTTCAAGCGGGCTTTTTGGGCGTTGAGTTCTTTAATAAAGAAGACACCAGATTTTTGTAATTGCACGCCCCCACCCTGGTAGGCATAAACAGGCTCAGCGATACCGTTAAAGCATCGTGAAACCAGGGCGACTGGGATTCCTTTTTGCAGAAGGTTTTCTAATTTTTGAGCCGTTTCTTTGGGAATATTACCAGCTCCGAAGGCTTGGATAATTAAACCGTCCAAGTGTTCTAAATCCAGCATATCAATCAGCTCATCTGTCATACCAGCATAAGCCGAGATGATAGGCACCAAGCCTTGTATGTGATCAAGATCAAAGCGAACACGAGGTTCAGCTGTTTTAAAGTAGAGGATTTCCTGTTTCATGATGAGACCGAGGGGGCCATGTGTTGGGGTCTGGAAGGTGCTGACGTTGGTCGTATGTGTTTTGGTGACATACTTGGCAGCGTGGATTTCATCGTTCATAACGACCAAAACTCCTTTGTCAGCAGCCTTGTCATCGCTAGCTACCCGTAAAGCACTCAGATAGTTATAAACACCATCACTACCGAGTTCATTGGAGCTGCGCATGGCTCCTGTTAGAACGATAGGCATGTGGGGAATTTTCATGGTATCAAGGAAATAGGCTGTTTCCTCTAAAGTATCGGTTCCGTGTGTGATCACCACCCCATCGTAGTTATCTGCTTCCTCTTTGATTTTTTGGTAGAGAGCCAGCATATGTTTGGGTTTGATATAAGGGCTTGGTAGATTAAAAAAGTCCAAGGCATGAACTTGGATTCCTTCAAGTGGGTTGGACACATGATTCATAGGATTATCTGAACTCGTCACAACAGCGCCAGAAGCATCGGCCTGCATGGAAATAGTCCCACCCGTATGTAAAACAAGGATTTTCTTAGGCATGATTTACTTACTCTTTCTGAAATGTGGTATAATCATTGTATCACAAAAGGGGAGATTGGGATAGGATGGAAGTCAAAGCTGTTTTTTTTGATATCGATGGAACACTAGTCAACAATCGCAAGAGTGTTTTGAAATCCACTAGGGACGCGATTAAGATTGTTAAAGAACAAGGGGTGCTTGTCGGTGTAGCGACAGGGCGAGGACCTTTTTTTGTTAAGGAATTGATGGACGATTTGGACCTGGATTTTGCGGTAACCTATAATGGCCAGTACATCTTTACTAAAGACAGAGTCTTGTTCACGAGCCCTATTTCCAAGTTGCATTTGCGCCATCTAATTAGCTATGCTAAAAAAGAGGGCAAGGAGATTGCCCTAGGGACCAAGGATGCTATGCTGGGTTCCAAAATCATGTCCTTTGGTCTGGGTTCTTTTTCCCAACGAATCAGTCGCTTCGTTCCCTCTGTTTTAACTCGGACAGTGAGTCAGTCTTTTAATCGCATGGTCAGCAAGGTTGTTCCCCAAAAGGAAGAAGACCTGCTTCATCTGATGAATCAGCCTATCTACCAAGTTTTGATGCTGATGACGCCAGAAGAATCTGAGAAGGCGGCAGCTGATTTTGAAGACTTGAAATTGACACGTAGCAATCCTTTTGCTGCGGATGTCATCAATCAAGGAAACTCTAAATTGGAAGGCATTCGACTAGTCGGGAAAGAATATGGCTTTGACCTCAACCAAGTCATGGCCTTTGGTGACTCAGATAACGATCTTGAAATGCTGGCAGGTGTTGGGATGTCGGTCGCTATGGGAAATGGTAGTAGCAGTGTCAAGGAAGTTGCCAAGCACATTACCACCAGCAATCAACAAGACGGAATCCACAAGGCCTTGGAACATTTTGGTGTTTTGGCTTCAGAAAAAGTCTTTGTCAGCCGTGACTATCATTTCAATAAGGTCAAGACCTTCCACCACATGATGGATGAACGGACTCAAGAAGAACCTCGAGCTTGGGATTTAGAAGGTGCAACCCATAGGGCTGGCTTTAAAATAGAAGAATTGGTGGAGTTTGTTCGAGCAGCCAGTCCTTCTGAAGAGGACTTTGGTCAAGCTCTATCGCAACTTCATCAGGCTCTTGATAAGGCGGCAGATAAAGTAGCCAAGAAGACGCCTGCCCAGCAAGATTTGATAGGGCAAGTGGATGCCTTGATTGACACGCTTTACTTTACCTACGGTAGTTTTGTCTTGATGGGGGTGGACCCAGAACGTATTTTTGACATTGTCCATCAGGCTAATATGGGGAAAATTTTTCCAGATGGCAAGGCTCATTTTGATCCAGTGACCCACAAAATCTTAAAACCAGATGATTGGGAAGAAAAATATGCTCCAGAACCTGCTATTAAAAAGGAACTGCAGCGCCAGCTCAAGGCTTATGAGCGTCATAAAGAGAGAAATAATACTCAATGAAAATCAAAGAGCAAACTAGGAAGCTAGCCGCGGGTTGCTCAAAGCACTGATTTGAGGTTGTGGATAGAACTGACGAAGTCAGCTCAAAACATGTTTTTGAGGTTGCAGATGGAAGTTGACGTGGTTTGAAGAGATTTTCGAAGAGTATAAATAGTAAACAAAAAGGAGCGCTGAGCTCCTTTTCTTTGTGATTATAAGGTTTTTTCTTGTTCTCTCACAACCAGCAAATCGACCTTAGCATGGCGGAGGATGTATTCAGATGAAGAGCCGACTAAGAGGCGTTCAAAGGCGTTGAGACCGGTTGCGCCAAGGAGGATGAGGTCCACTTCCTCAGCATCGGGAATAGTACGTGCCAGTAGGGTCTTTGGATTTCCCATTTCAATGACGATATGAACATCGGCCACACCAGCATCTTTAGCACGTTTTTCGTACTCTTTCATCAGACTTTCAGCGTCGACTTGGAGTTGTTCGTAAACTTCAGCATCAAAGGTGGATACGCTTTGGAGAGCGCGTGTGTCAATGACATGGGCGATGGTGAGTTTAGCGTCGTTTCGTAGAGCAGAATGAACTCCCTTGACAAAAGCCAAGTCTGCTTCCTTAGAACCATCGATTGCGACCATGATATTTTGGTAACGTTGTGCCATAATGAAACCTCCTGAAATTTTCTTACTATCATTGTAAGCCTTTTCACTATAGAAGTAAAGCAAAAAAAGTATTTTTCAAAAAATGTTAGCGCTTGACATATGTATGTATATATGTTAAAATATATAAAAAAGAGTGAGAGTAAAGATAGAATATATTGGAGAGGAGTGGTTATGAAAAACTCTTTTCAAGAATCAAAAAAAATAAATTTCCTTTATTATGGAATCATCTTAGCTTCGGTCTTGGTAGAAGTGATCATGATCTGGCAATTAGAGAGTCTGGTACCGCTTCTTTATCCAGGTTTTGTTGGCTTTTTAGTCTTTCATGTACTCTACCATTTGGTATTATTCCTAGTTGCAAAACGAAGTGGGCGTTGGGATTACTTGATGATATGGGGACTCTTCCTCATGTTCAATCTTCTCTATGACTCTTTTCTAGGCTTGCTTTTTCTAGGTTTATCTTTTGGTATGTGATATGTCTTTCGCAAAATACCTGCTATCTCCCCTGTCTTGACCTCGCTTTTAGCGAGGATTTTCTTCTATATAAATCTAGTAACAGCTTCCAGCAAACTTGTCGCATTCTTTTTCTAGTGGTATAATGTTACTAGTCTGATGAATGGAGGAAACAAGATGAAAGAATATAACAAGTCTAGTAAGTTAGAGCATGTTGCTTATGATATCCGTGGTCCGGTTTTGGAAGAAGCCATGCGGATGCGAGCAAATGGAGAAAAGATTTTGCGTCTGAACACAGGAAATCCAGCAGAATTTGGCTTTACAGCGCCAGACGAAGTCATCCATGACTTGATTATGAATGCGCGTGATAGTGAAGGCTATTCTGATTCCAAAGGGATTTTCTCAGCCCGTAAGGCCATCATGCAGTACTGCCAACTGAAGAAATTCCCCAATGTGGCTATGGATGATATTTACCTTGGAAATGGTGTCAGTGAGCTGATTGTCATGTCTATGCAGGGGCTTTTGGACAATGGAGACGAGGTATTGGTGCCAATGCCAGACTATCCTCTCTGGACAGCGGCTGTCAGCCTAGCTGGGGGAAATGCCGTTCACTATATCTGTGATGAAGCTGCAGAATGGTACCCTGATATTGCGGATATCAAGTCAAAAATCACTTCCAATACCAAGGCAATCGTCCTTATCAATCCAAACAACCCAACTGGAGCCCTTTATCCGAAGGAACTCTTGCTGGAGATTATTGAGATTGCCCGTCAAAACGACTTGATCATCTTTGCGGATGAGATCTATGATCGCATGGTCATGGATGGGCATGTGCATACGCCTGTGGCGAGTCTGGCACCGGATCTCTTCTGTGTCAGCATGAATGGTCTGTCAAAATCGCATCGTATCGCTGGTTTCCGTGTGGGTTGGATGGTTCTGTCTGGTCCTAAGACACATGTTAAGGGCTATATTGAAGGGCTCAATATGCTGTCCAATATGCGCCTTTGCTCTAACGTTTTGGCCCAACAAGTCGTCCAAACCTCCTTAGGTGGTCACCAATCAGTCGATGAATTACTCCTTCCTGGTGGACGAATCTACGAGCAAAGAAATTTTATCTATAATGCCATTCAAGAGATTCCAGGTTTGTCTGCCGTTAAACCCAAGGCGGGTCTCTATATCTTCCCCAAAATCGACCGCAATATGTACCGCATCGATGATGATGAGCAGTTTGTCCTTGATTTCTTGAAGCAGGAAAAGGTGCTCTTGGTTCATGGTCGCGGTTTTAACTGGCAGGAACCAGACCACTTCCGTATCGTTTACCTTCCTCGTGTCGAGGAACTAGCCCAAATCCAAGAAAAGATGACTCGTTTCTTAAAACAGTATCGCAGATAGGGCTTACATGAGAAAAAGATGGAAACATTTGCCTAGAGCTATTGACAAAAGTGACAGAATCAGATAGAATGGTAAAGTATGTTTAGTAACTGATCACTTTATAGCCGGCTAAACGAATACAAAATCTATGAGGAGGTATTCATCGTGAAACGTACTTATCAACCAAGTAAACTTCGTCGTGCGCGCAAACACGGATTTCGTAACCGTATGTCAACTAAAAATGGTCGTCGCGTATTGGCAGCTCGTCGTCGTAAAGGACGCAACGTTTTGGCTGCCTAGTCCAAACCACGGAGAAGGAAAGTCAGTAGGAACTCGAGTCTACTGGCTTTTATTGTGCTTAAAAATAGGAGCAAGAGTAGATGAGTCCGGTGTCAAAGATAGAGTAGCTTGAAGCTAGGAAAGTAGATAGCGACTGCTAAAACAGTTTTAGAAATTGCTTTGCATTTCCTAATCAATCTGTTGCGTTTTTATTTCCTTTCGCTATAGATCTGTCTGGTAAAGGAAGGGCTCGTCATAAGCTATAGTAGATTGAAACGAGAATAGGACACCTCTACTTCTAAAACATTGTTAGAAATCGATTTGACTGTCCTGATCGATTTGTCCTGTTCTTATTTCATTTCACTATCGTTGAACCATCTCATTTTTAGGAGGGCTGGATGGCTAACTTCCTTATAGAACTTTCAGTGAGATTCAGCGATGAAAAAAATGATAAAAGTGTCAGGATAAGTGTTGACTAATTTTATCAAAGTGGTATAATGTAGCTGTGATAGCTGTGATATTATAGTTGCTTGAGGCTTAAGGGTGACCTAGTCTCATCTCCTATCATTTACTCACTAGTAAGAATCACGGTGCTGTTTCTAGCTTCACTCTCTGAAGGAGTGGGAGTTGGGAAACTTATTTTTTATTATATCATTAGTCTTCTTAAGGAGGTAACATGGAAGATAAATCGAATTCACTCAGTAGGGTAAAGCGCCATCAACGCGAAAAAGTCTTGCGCTTCTCTATTCGTAAATATAGCTTTGGTGCAGCTTCTGTTGCGGTTGCGGCTCTTATGTTTATGGGGGCCAACGTTGTGAGTGCAGATAGCCCAAGCCAAAACACGTCGTCATCGACTACTGGTCTAGCTAGCCCGAAAGATGGGGAGCAGTCGTCTGAAGCAGGGCAGGCAAGGGATGAAAATCAAGCTGAAGTAGCCAGTGAGCCTTCAGCAAATAAGGAAGCTCAACCTGCTGAAGAGAAAGCTGCTACAGTTGATAGCAGCCGCTTGAGCAAGCTAGTGGAAGAGGTAAGTGCTCTTCTTTCTACCGACTCGAAGCACGATTCTTCAGTTGTAAGTCCTATTAAAGAGCGACTTCAAAAAGGGAAAGAATTATTAGCCCGTGCTGATGCAGGTCAAGGGGATCTTGACAGTCTTGCTGAGAAGTTGGAAAAGGACTTGGCAGTCTTATCAAGATCTTCTAAAGAAGAAAGTCAGCCGCAGGGAAGTGAATCAGCGGATAAAAATGCCTCTTCTGAAAGGAGCGACCATAAGGAGGAGGGTTCAGACAGGGCTGCTTCTGCATCTGGAGCAGAAGATAAACCTAAGAGATCTAGAAGATCTAGGAGGGCTCTGGAATCTATCCCGAATACTATCAATGAAGGTGCTTTGTCTGATGTCAGATACTTTGCTTCTGTTGATCCAAAGACTAACAATGGTAAAAATACAAGAAATGATGATGAAGATTTCACTAGAAATAAGACAGTAATCCGTGCAAGGTATCAAGAAGAAGGTGGACAAAAATGGATGGTCTACGATGTCTTCTTCAATAACGATGGACGGCAACTGGTGGACAGGTCATACCAGCAACAGTATTATTTCCAAGCTCCGTTTAATATCATGCATGATTCTAACACGGTAAAAGATTTGAGTTTCACTCGATACTCTAAACAGGGTGGATACAGGCTTTCTGATGGGAATGCCGGATTTCAACAATATGGAAACACAGCCAAAATCGATCGTCCGTGGAATCAGAAAGAGTATATCTTTAATAATGATTATATCAGTTTGTATGATCCAAGTTCAGGGGTATATCGAGACAATCAACGCTGGACTGTATTCAGGCACAACCAAAACGATACTTTTCTAAATGCTCTTACAAGAAAAACAGACGGTAACTATCCGAATGCATCATATTATTTGGGAATTAAGGTTGGAAAACAAAGTTTGTCGCATGCTGTCCATATGCATGCGAAGATTAGACTTAAAGACAATGTGACTGAGGAGGAGGCAGCTAAATACGGTCATGTCTACGCAGCCACGACAACATTCGGACCTACTACTCAGCAGTCATATATTGTGGGGGCAATGGGTGCTAGGTTAGAGACGACCACAGAGGCAGAAACCTACCCTATCAAAGGTAGTTCACACACCAAAACGGTGGGAGATAGTCTTCCAAATACAGATAACCCTGTAGCTGATAAGTATGTCACTTCAAAAACTGGTAAAGACTTCCCGCCAAGAATGGCTTGGAGCTGGAAAGACAATCGTAAACCAAGTACAGCTCAAGCTGGAGTCTTTACTTATAAAGTAATCGCTACCTACAAAGATGGTTCATCATCAGAAAATACCAACTCAGGTTCAGATGGAACAGTTACATTAAACGTTAGACCTAAAAAACCGACTATTACAACAAGTTTAGAGAACAAAAAAGGCTTAACAAATCAACAAATTACGGTTAATGTTGGAAGTGGAGTGCCAAAGGGTTCAACAGTTAAGCTTTACGATGGTGATATAGTTATTGGAACTGGAACAACTAATGGAGAGACTGCAACCGTTACAGTTACAGAAGCTCTACCAGGAAAAGCTATTACTGCTGAAACCATCGTTAACAAGGGTGGAACAGTGACTTCAGACCGAAGTGACGCCGTAACACCAACAGAAACACCAGACACACAAGCCCCAACCTTGACCATCACACCAGCAAGCCAAACGGTAACAGAAGGTGAATGGGTAACATTTACAGTTACAGCAACAGATGATAAGAAGGCTAAGCTGGATGTTAGTGATTTTATAACCCAACCAAAATATAGTAACAGGCTTACTACAGCGCAAGCATTTGTAGAATCAAAAGGAAGTACAGATACTAAACAAATCAGAAAAATCACCCTTAAAGCCCTACCAGAAGATGTTGGTAAAACACATACATTTACCTTCAAGGCTACTGATGATGCAGGAAACCAAGCAAAACCTGTGACCTTTACTTTCACTGTCACAGCTGGTGATAAGACGGGGCCAACCATTACAGCAGCAGATGCTACAGTAACTAAAAACGAACCAATTACTCCAATCCCTGTAACAGCTGTAGATAATACAGGTGGTGTTGGCTTGCGTGATAATAATCCAATAGAGGTAAGCAATTTACCACAAGGATTAAAATATGAAAATGGCAAGATTACAGGGACACCGACAGGAAATCCGGGTACATCTCGCGTCACTATTAAAGCCTATGATAAGAACGGAAATGTTACTACAGAGACAATTGATATTGTAGTACAAGCGCAAAAAGACAAGTATAATCCAGTAGGCGAACCCCTAACAGTAAACCAAGGACAAACCATTTCAGATGATGCAGTAAAAGCAAAAGTGAAAAACGTTGGTCCAGGAACACTAACAGTACAAAGTAAACCAACTTCAACAAACACAGCCGGTTCAGCTGGAAATGCAGTTGTAAAAGTTACTTATCCAGATGGATCAAGTGAAGAAGTGACAGTTCCAGTCACTGTAAAAGACGTAACAGGACCAACTATTACAGCAAATGGAGCGACTGTTACCAAAAATGAACCAATCAGTCCAATCAAAGTAACCGTGGCGGATAATGAAGGCGGACGAGGTTTACGTGAAAAAAATCCAGTAGAAGTAACAGGTTTACCAGCAGGCTTGACTTATAAGAATGGTCAAATTACAGGTACACCAACAGGAAATCCAGGCGCATTCAAAGTAACCATTAAAGCCTATGATAAAGATGGTGCAGTTACGACAAAAACAATCACCATTACTGTTCAGGATCAAGCAGCTAAGTACAATCCAAAAGGAAAAGACCAAACAGTTTCTAAAAATGCGGTTCCTGCAGCAGCGGATAGTATCAGTAACAAGCAAGACCTACCAACAAACACTAGCTATCGCTGGAAAAAAACTCCAGATACTAGCCAAGATGGAAAAACTGTATCTGCAGTGGTTGTTGTAAGCTATCCAGATGGATCAAGTGAAGAAGTACCAGTTAAGGTTAAGGTATCAGATTCTCTAGCCGGCACAGTCACAGCACCATCAGCAGTTAAGGAGAAAACACCAGTTACTCCAACTACAGTTGTAACAGCTAACAAACCAGGTTCAACTATTACAACAGACAAGCCAGTTAATGGATTGAAAGTTGACGGAGAAGGCAAGCTAACAGGTACACCAACTGTTACTGATTGGAAACCAGACGAAGAAGAACGTAAGATTACGATTCCAGTCAAAATTAAGAATGGTAAAGATGAAGTAACCGTCAGCGTTCCAGTAACTATCCAACGTGATACAGATGGCGATGGTATTCCAGATGTAACGGATCCAGATGATGACAACGATGGTATCTCAGATGCAGATGAAAAAGCAAATGGCACAGATCCAAAAGTTGCAAATTCTCTAGTAGCAACTATTGACTTGGTACAAGATCCTACTACAGGTGACGTTACAGTAACACCTAAGAAACCAGATGGCTCAACTTATCCAGAAGGAACAATGGTAGAACTTCCAGGTAAGGATGGTCGTCCAATTAAAGTGACGATTGGAGCAGATGGTTCAGCTAAGGTTCCAAATGATCAATTACCAGATACTACGGTTGTAGGTAAGGCTAAGATTACAGAACCAGGTAAAGCAGCTGTAGAAGTTCCTAATGTAACAACACCAGCTAAGGTAACA
>NZ_VMKU01000140.1:0-4792 GCF_013276315.1 Streptococcus sp. 2741
ATCTACAACCTCAAAACCGTGTTTTGAGCAGCCTGCGGCTAGTTTGCTCTTTGATTTTCACTGAGTATTCCTTCATTTTCTCCTGCAATTGAATTCTTGCTCGGCTTTTTGTTTTCTATTTCTTTAAAATCAAAGTAGCTCTTTTATAATAACTCGATCAACAAACATCGTGGTACAAGTATCTACTTTGAAATTTATCAACCACTTAACAACTGATACTGTATTCTAGGAAAACGATGATATTCTTCCTAATAAAACTTCTCATATATAGCATAAATTTCTACTCTTTTTAATTTTAAATGAGTCTCAGTATGGCAATCACTTTAGAATTTAAGCCACTTCTCCAGCTCGATCATTGATGAGCTCAATGGTTTGAACAATATTACGAAGTACTGGTAGTTGGTGTTGGAAGAGTAGTTGAACAGATCCATGAGATTTAAATGGCTCTTGCGTTAACACTTTCATCTCTAAGCAACCATTTTCTACAATGTAGTCTACAATCAATTTTACAAATGAAATCTGCCTGGCATTGAGATTCTCATCCGACAAAAATTTAGAAAAAATGCGATTGGCAGACTCTCTATCTAAGCCAATAATCTCACGCACCAATCTCGGAATTGCCTTATTTTCATAATGATGTTGGTAGTCTGCTTTGCTACCTAATTTTTCCCAGAGCAATTTTTCAAGTGCAAGCATATCATCAGATGTCAACTTTTTATTATGGTATAGCTTAGAAATGGACTCTTCATCCAGATGAGTTTTCAAATAATGCTCAACTTTTTCATTATAAGATCGAAGATCGTTGACCTGCAAAAATGCTGTGGTCTCGTGAACAGTGGAGAGTATACGATCTTCAAAGTTAACATAGTAGGGTTTACGGTCTGTTTTATCCAAAAACTGTAATAAATCTCGAATAGCAAGACGAATTTTTTCCAAATCAGACAAGCTAACTTCTTTCCAAAATTCAGGCTCCTGTACTTTCCTGATAATTTCAACCTGCTCAAAAACCTGCGGGATATTGCCAATAGCAGAAAGAGCTCTAGCCGTCTTCATCACTTGGGAAATATGAACAGTGGAAGATTTAGCTGTCAGTTGCCCCAACTGAATATGAAGTAAGCACAAATCAAATCTCCTCGCCATCTCATCTTCTTTATCTTCATCAAATAAAAGCGGAGAGAGATTTTTTTGAATAGTTTCACTTGTAACAGCAGTTAGATTCTGCCAACTTTCCAATTTCCTATAGCTATAAACTGTATCTAAAACCATACGAACCCTGAAGTCTAACTCATTTAAGCTCTCTATACGACCTTGAAGTTCTGAAACAAGCTCCTGACGGTATGCTCTCGCAAACTGATCTTCTTGGTATTGGAGTCCCTGAAGTTCTCGAATCAAGTCCACTTTGATATTAAATAAACGCTGAGTCAACGAAACAATGTGACGACCCTCTCCATCTCTTGGATCTGCACGAAAATAATCAAAATTGTCCCCATAATCAAATACCAAAAAGTTTTCCTTATCCTGCTCAGGTCCAAATAAATCTTTACATAGACGGGTTCCTCGACCAATCATCTGCCAAAACTTAGTTTTAGAGCGTACTTTCTTGAAGAAGACTAAATTCACAACCTCTGGTACATCAATACCTGTATCTAACATATCGACAGAAATCGCAATTTGAGGATACTTCTCCTTAATTTTAAAATCATCAATCAAGGTCTGATAATGCTTAATACTATAATCAATTACCTGAGCATAGTCGCTCCCTTTTTCAGGATAGCGGTTGTTAAAAATACCTCTGATATATTCCGCATGATCATGATTTTTAGCAAAAATAATAGTTTTACCAATTTCATCACCCGAGGCTGTCTGAATTCCTCTTGTCATGAGTTCATTTAAAACAATTTCTACTGTACTTTTATTGAAAATAAAGGAATTAAATACACTCCCATCAATATCTTTTTCACAGCTATCGTCTTCAAATTTGCTATCAAAATGTTCCTTTTCTTCTTCAGACAAATCATCATAATGTAGACCATCCGTAGGTAGTTTCAGTTTGGTTTCGATAGAATGATAGGCTACTAAATATCCGTCTTTAACAGCCTCTTCCAAATCATATGCATATGTTGGAACCCCATTCTCCAAATTAAAGAATCCATAGGTGTTTTTATCTAAATCTTGACGAGGAGTAGCTGTTAAGCCTACAATCCTTGCATCAAAATAATCAAAAATGGACTTGTATTTCTGATAAATAGAACGGTGAGATTCGTCAATTATGATAAGGTCAAAATGCCCAACAGTGAAAGGACGTTGATTTACTTCTTCTTGACCACTAATCGCTCCAATCATGGTCGGATAAGTTGAAAAGACCATGCGACTTGATTGAGCTCCTTCTTTATCTTCTAAGAAGTTACAAACGGAAAGATCTGGGAGTAATTTTCTAAACGAATCATAGGCTTGCTTAACCAAGGAAGTTCTATCGGCTAAGAAGAGAACGTTTTTTACCCAGTTATGACGTGATAAGATATCAACTAGAGAAACTGCTGTACGAGTTTTCCCAGCCCCAGTTGCCATAACCAAAAGTGCCTGTCTACGATGATTAGAGAAAGCTTCACAAACGCTTGCAATCGCATGTTTTTGGTAGTGACGCCCGGAAATATCGTCCCTAATTTTACTAGAAATATCCTCAAGTGGTTTTTGAAGATGACGTCTATCCATCACTAATTGCAATTCTTCTTGAGAGTAAAATCCTGCAATCTGGCGGCGGTTCGGACCATCAAGTATATAGTGCTTCAACCCATTTGTAATAAAGCAAATTGGCTGATAGCCGATATGTTTCTCCAAAGCTTCAGCATATTCTTTGACCTGTACTTCCCCTACTTCTGGATTGACAGAGGCTTTTTTAGCCTCCACAATCGCTAAAATTTTCCCATTTTTACCATAAAGTACATAGTCACAGTAACCAATTCCTGAACCGTGCTTGAGACCATCAACAGCTATCTCAACACGACAGTTTTCTTCAAATATCCATCCTGCTAGACGGAGATCGATATCAATAAAGAGTTTTCTTGTCTCTGCCTCAGATAATTGATCAATATGGAAAGGCACATCTTGCCGTTGCGCTGCAGTCTCACGTTTTTCAGTATAAGTCTCTTGAACTTCTACGGACTGAGCAGCCATCTGTTCATGAAAATCAGGCAGTTCTGGTAAACTGTCTTGTAACTTTATCATAGATTGTGGAGTTTCTCGGTATTTGATGTTTGCTGAAAGTGGTAAGCACTTCTCATCAAAATAACGCTCCACAAACTCATTGCTGTAACAATAATCGATAAAATTAACAAACTGATACAAATGATGCAAAGCTAAAATCGCTTCTCGTTCCTTAATTTCACCACCATGAGCAGCATGGTTTCCCCACCGAATCAACAGAACTATCTGCTTGTGGAGTTCAGAATCTACGATATCCCTAAAATCATCATCCCATACTAAAGAAGATAGAGTAGCACGATAGGGAGCTTCTAAATATGAATCGTGACTATATATCCAATGGACAGCCTGCTCTAAAGCACGACGCGCCATAAAGGCAGTAGCCACAGTTGATGTAGCAATCATATTTTCAGCTTCAATGCAAGGCTTTGAAAAAGATTCATATTCGTCATTTTTTAAAAGAAAGCTAAAATTTCCCATTTTTTTCTCACTTTAAACAAATAGTTTAGCTATATTATACTAAATTTCAAGCTATTTCTCCACACTTTTATAGCTATCTCACAAGCAAATTGTGATTTGTCGACCTNNACTCATTTTGGAGGGCTAGAGGGGGGAAAATCAGTTCAAAATTTTTAATCAGTTGACCGTTTAAATTAGGTTGATTTCCTCCTCGTCCAAGTTCTCGTAATTCGCTATACCTTAGCATTAATTGATGCCAAATAAAAACTGGATTGTCTATTTTATTTGGAAATATAGCCCCACACGCTTGGTTGCTAGTAGATTCAACTTTGAGGATTGCACTTCTTCCTCTTGTTTGTCCTTGACCATACATAGCAATTAATATTGTATCAACTGGAAAAAGTTTAAGAGATGTATTTTCTAAAGCAAATTTTGTGATTTTTTCCTCAGTTTCCGTAATTTCTCTATTTATTACCTCAGTTGTTTTTACCCAATTAATCGTTCCGCTATCCCAATATAATTTATTATCTCTTGATGGTGTACTTCCACTAGAAACTTCAAATTTTTCACCTATTTTATATTTGGGGAATAATGTAGTATAAAAATCCCCAAACATCTCGTTAAATCGGGATTTGACAAGGTTTGATAATTCCGTGTATTGCTGACTTCTTTTTGAAATTAGATAATCTATTTTCTCAAAATTCTGAATAATATTTTCTTGTTCAGAAACACTCATCATTGGAACTAGAGCATTTGATAAATTATTAAATTTAATATACTTTATTACTCCTCCAATTGACTGGTAGCGCAAAATCTCTATATACTTATCAAGAAAGTAGTATAGATATTTCATTTTTACATTAGAATTATTACTCAAAATATAAGTTCTTTGATAAGCATTAAATTTTCCTTTATAATACTTAACATTTAAATCCCCGTTTCCTGCAACTAAAACGACTTCGTCGTCATAAACATAATCGTTAATCCACAAAATTTCTTTTGCTGTTGTGAAAAATGGATACTTACCTCCGACAACTGCAGCATTGGCATCCAATTTACCAGTTTGAATAGAAACTAATTCCCCTAATTTCACTTTCTTCATGCAACCACCTCCTCGGAATATCGGGATTTG
>NZ_VMKU01000141.1:0-11774 GCF_013276315.1 Streptococcus sp. 2741
GTTTTGAGCGAACTTCAATTGTTGCAGGACAAGTAGACGGAGAGTTTATAGCTCCCATGATTTACAAGAACAGCAGGACAAGCGATTTCTTTGTGGAGTGGTTCAAAACGCAACTCCTGCCTGCTTTGAAGACACCTCATGTTATTATCATGGACAATGCTAGTTTTGATCCCAAGAACATTTTGGATGAACTCTGCATCCAAGATAAACACTTTTTCTTACCTCTACCGCCATATTCACCGGATTTGAATCCTATTGAGCAAGCTTGGGCTATCTTGAAAAAGAAAGTAACAGATTTATTAAGGGAAGTCCCAACTATTTTTGAATGTTTGGAACGCTTTTTAAAAACTAAATGACTATAAAACTTTTTTCCCAGATTTTTGTTTACTACTAAAGTTCACAATGGGTCTAATTTTTAAAATACTCTTGTTTAATTTTTGTAAGCAGATTGTTAGTAAAAGAGAATAACCCTGCTAAATTTCTAATCTACTTTATTCTATAGTAAAATGAAATAAAAATAGGACAAATCAATCAGGACAATCAAATCAATTTCTAGTAATGTTTTAGAAGTCCAGATGTACTATTCTAGTTTCAATCTACTATATATTATTCACTGACTAAAAAAGAAAACCTACCTTCTCAGTAGATTTTCTCTGTTTAAAATTTATTTCCAAGCGCCACTGGCATCTACATAGTAACCATCAGGTGTATAGGTGTTGTGAAGCATCTTACCAGTTGAAGCAAGGTAGTACCAAGATCCACTATCTTTTACCCATCCTGTTACCATAGAACCTGAGTTGTTTAGATAATACCAAGATCCACTATCTTTGATCCAACCTGTCGCCATAGAACCTGAGTCCTTTAGGTAATACCAAGAGTTATTATCATATAGCCAATTGCTAGCAATCATAGCTCCTGATGATTTAAAGGCATACCAGTTGCCACCCTGATAGAGCCAAGTTTGATTGAACATGACTCCTTTATCATTCATAAAGTACCAAGTTCCCTTGTCCTTAACCCAAGCATTTTTAACTAATTGACCTTGTTTTTGATAGTACCACTTTTCACTGTAATTCTTTTTTAGCCAGCTTTCTGCTTTTAGAATCGGATAAAGTATTTTGAAGGCTCCTCCCCCTCTGTAGGAATGACTGATAACTCCTGGTTTTTGAAGTTTCAATTCTACATAGTCGTCTTCCCAAGCAAACACTTTTTGACCATTGAGAGTCTCTGGTAAGGTAGCAGTGTAGGTCTTAGTTTGATAGTCCCATTTTGCATCAAGGTAGGTGTGTTGATCATTTGATTCGTCAATACGGAAGTAACCACTCTTTCCGCCATCATTATATACATCATCTACTACTTTAGTGGACCAGGTCTTTACTTCATTTCCGCTCTTGGCTTCTACCTTGATATCTCCTCTATAGCCATAAGGTACATAGAAATTCAGGTAACGCCCCTCTGTACCGACCATAGATTTGTCCTTTTCTTGACCTAGGAAATTGATAGTCTGATCTTGACCATTGAGACTAACCGTCCACTCGATTTTCTCAGTTTTTGGCAAATCCAAGACTTTGATATCCACTTCATGGCCATTGTTAAATCGAAGAATTTTGCCATCTTGATACTTAACCCCACCCTTAATAACCCATTCTTCTTCCAACTCAAAGGCTTGACCTGAATGAGGGAAAGCTAATAAAGCTAGACCTGCTAGAGATAAACCAAATAGTGTGATTTTTTTTGATACTTTCATTTTCTTAACTCCTTATTTTTGGAATAAAACAAATTGACTGTTTTTAGGATAAACTGATACATGTTGCTCTTCGTGAATTTGTGATGCAGCTTCAAGGACTAGAGGATAAGAGTATTGATACAGTTCCTCTAAAGTAATTTTTCCGTTAGTATTGGTGTCTGCCATAGGCGAAATCATTCTATTTTGAAGTGAATCCCAACCTGTACCCATTGCCCAGTATCTGGTGGCAAGACTACCTACTCCGACTACACTATACGATTCTTCGCCTTTCCAAGAGGCACATAGTACGAGGAATTTAGAATCAAGCATTTCACCATTCTTGCTTGCTACATCTCCTGTTGAAAATCCTGCCAAAAATGCTTGTTCATCAAATTTTTCTTCAGACTTGGAGGCAACCTTTTTGTCTGACTTACCTACATCTATAATTGTTCCTGAATAGCAACAATCCAGCATAACCACAAACTTACCTTTATATTGTTTCAGTATAGATGCCAATTCCCAGCCTGAAAATGTCTGACCATCGCTACCAAGATAGATTCTTCCGTCTCTTCCTCCATGACAAGTAAGGTAAAGATAGTTCACATCGCTTTCGATAGAAGATTTGAAAAGCTCTTGCGTTTTTGCAATAATCTCGGACTTAGTTTTATCTGGGAAACGAACAACTTTACTAAAGTTTTGGTTACCAAAAACCTTTTCCATAGCATTAACGTCTTCGATAGGTACTGCTCTCGTTGATGTTTCACCAAGAACTAAAGCACGGCGATTAATCGTTTGTCTTGCTCCACTACTAGCAAAGAAATAAGTATCATCTCCAATATTGTGCCAACCTGTCTGCATAGCACCGCTGGCAGCCAAATAATATTGTTTTCCTTCGATAGTCTGTAGGCCAGTTTGCATGACACCGCTAGTATTTAAATAGTACCAACTACCAGAAATCAAACACCAGCCTGTTTTCATAGCACCACTAGCATCTAGATAATACCAATTTCCATGCTCATTAAACCAACCTGTTTTCATCCAACCTTCACTATCAAAATAGTACCAGGTTTCATTGATCTTTTCCCACCCGTTTTTAGTGTAAGAACCGTCAGAATGTTTATACCACCAACGACCATTCGATTGAATCCAACTGCCATTGGAGTGACTATAAGCCTTGGGAGAGATAGATTCTTGAGCAGAAACTGGACTATTTACTGGTAGTGTTGCCACTAGGCTCAGTAAAGCAACTGATGACAATAAAATTTTTTTCATAATCATATTGTCCTTTCTGTTTTATTTTTGTATAATCGTATCACAAATAAAAAAACAGGTTTTATTTTTTGCAGAAATGGAAGAGAAATACTATGGAAAATTTTGGAGCAGTTTTAAAGGATATCCGTATTTCAAAAAATTTTCGTCTTAAAGATTTGGCTTGTGATAAGATTAGTGAGTCAACTATTTCTCGTTTCGAAAATGGGATTACAAAATTATCTATTGATCATTTTTACATATTGTTAAATCGCCTGGGGATATCATTTTCGGAATTTGAAGAATTAGTTCATTGCTATTATTCCAAAAAAGAATGCTTTTTTGAAGAATTAGAACATGCTGTAAACTCTTCAGATATCATTTTGTTACAAGAACTAATAAAGAAAATAGAGCTAAAACAAAAGCAGGAAAGAAGTTTATGCAATTTTCACATAAAATTGATTGCTGAACAACAGATTAATCGCCTTGTAAATCTTCCTTATAATACATCTAAATGCAATGAGATAATAAAGTATTTGCTTTCGGTAGATACTTGGATGGAGTATGAACTGAAAATTTTTTATAATTCGGTGTTTTTTATGAACACTAAAACCATAAGCTTATTATATAGAGCGGTAATCAAGAAAACACGACATTTTTTAAAAACAGATATGGGAACACATAGAGTAATTCCTTTATATTTATTTAATTTAGAATTATTATTAAAAAATAATTTGTTAAATAACGCTCAATTTTTTATAGATGATTTAGAAAATTTACTGACCAGACAAGGATATTATTTTGAAAAGAATTATTTACTCTTCCTAAAAGGTATTTATCTTATAAAAACTAATCAAATAGAGTTAGGTAAAAAAGAATGTTCTAAAGCTATGAGAATATTTAAGGAATATAATGATAGTGATACAATAAATGAATTAAACCAGAAATTTAAGCTAGATCTAACAATTTAATTGTTAAATGATATTGTTTAGAGATATAATTCCTAAAAAATTAGACAAATAATTTATCTATAAGATTTGGTTCTGTATTACACTGAGCTAAGTCTTTCTTAGTTTTAATACATTTGTTATTATATAGGCTTTTATTGATTATTTCTTGTTTTAATTCAGGGGAATAGTAACGATTCTTCCCATTTTTAACACTCTCTATTCCATAACGATCAATTCATCTTGTCACATACCTTAGCCCGAAACATCTACACAAAATCTTTTTGAAAGCTGATTAAAGATTTGTACTTGCTTTCTAAGTTCATAGATCTGAACCTTAACCTCATTTGTCAATCCCATAATAAAAATAAGGACATTCCAATTGAACTGCACCCCAAAAGTTAGACAGAAAAAATCTAACTTTTGGGGTGCAGTTCATATATAGGCGCTATTTTTTCTTGAACAAGCGGATGTAGTCCTGTTTGCTATGAATAATATCTGATACAAAGACAGCTTTTCTGTCCTCTAAAATATGATAGAATGCTAGGTAATCTCCTAAAATGATGCATCGAGTTTTGTGGGGTGGGTATATAATCCCTCCTACTCTTTCGTCAGCATCAAATCCTGCTTCTGGGAAGACTTCAAGACGCTCCAAACCATAAAGAACATTCTTAACTGTGTTTGCTCCTGCCTGTTCTGAAAAGTAGTTAGCTGAGATATAATCTTTAATACCTCTTAGCTGTTCTTGTACCGTTTCGGAGATAATGATGCTATATGCCTTCTCGTTAAATTCCAAGGTTAGCCCTCACTTCATCAAGACTGTAAGTTCTTCCATGTTCTAAATCCTCAAAGCTACGAGCAATTTCAGCACGCAACCCTGATAGAAGTTCTTCTCTTTCTTTATCTACTTGAGTTTCAAATGGCAAGGCTTTATTTTCTACAATGTGTTCTAAAAACAAGTTAAAACTGGCTGTCATATCAAGATTTTGCGCTGTGATAATAGCTTTAGCTTTCTCTAACAAGTCTCTGTTAGTCTTAAAATTTACCTGTGTGTTTTTTTCTAAAACATTCATGGTAGCACCTCCTTTAGACTATTATATCACTTTGAACTATACAGGTCTAGTTACGTATAGACGATTATAGCTGGATACTAAGAGAAATCAAAAAAGCACTCTAGGATAGAGGCCTAAAGTGCTTAGTTTCAAGGCTTTACAGCCTATCATATTTAATAAAATATTACAACATCTTGTTGTAGAATTCAACGACAAGTGCTTCGTTGATTTCTGGGTTGATTTCGTCGCGTTCTGGCAAGCGAGTCAATGAACCTTCCAATTTTTCAGCGTCGAATGATACGAATGCTGGACGTCCAAGAGTAGCTTCTACTGCTTCAAGGATTGCTGGAACTTTCAATGATTTTTCACGAACTGAGATCACTTGACCTGGAGTTACGCGGTATGATGGGATATCAACGCGTTTCCCGTCAACAAGGATGTGACCGTGGTTTACGAACTGACGAGCTTGACGACGAGTAGTCGCAAGACCAAGACGGTAAACAACGTTATCCAAACGACGTTCCAAAAGAAGCATAAAGTTGAAACCTAGGATCCCGCCTTTGATTTTTGTAGCTTGTACGAACAAGTTACGGAATTGTTTTTCACCTACACCGTAAGTGAAACGAAGTTTTTGTTTTTCAGCCAATTGCAAACCGTATTCTGACAATTTAGAACGGTTGTTTGGTCCGTGTTGTCCTGGTACGTAGTTACGACGTGCCAATTCTTTACCTGTACCTGTAAGTGAAAGGCCAAGGCGACGAGATTGTTTCCAAGATGGTCCTGTATAACGTGACATGTGAATGTCCTCCTGATATAAATAATATTTCGGTGGAAATAGTCACTTAGAAAGCCCTGATTCGTGCAGATGCCCTTCGCCTAAACAGCCAAGGTTACTTATCATAAGACACCTGTTGACGAGCTTCATGCTTTCCTGCTGATATTTCACACAAAATCTATTTTACCATGAATAGCTGGATTTGTAAAGGGGTTTTAGGCTTTATTTTCACTACCAGAGAGATTGAGAAGGAGGGTAAAGGTACTTCCTAGACCGTACTGGCTGCTGACTGTGATTTCCCCACCCAATTGATGAGCCAATTCACGCGCAATCGCAAGACCAAGACCATGCCCACCTGTTTTCATGTTACGCGAAGTTTCGACACGATAAAGGCGTTTGAAAATATTCTCCAAATCCTCTGGGGCAATGCCCTGCCCCTCATCGGTCACACTGATTGAAAGCTGGTTCTTCTCCAGCTTAGCCACCACTTCCAGCTTGGTTCCTGGAGCAGAGTATTTAAAAGCGTTATTGAGCAGATTCACCAAGATACGAGAAAGCTTAGCATAATCTCCTTCAGTCCGGGCAGACTCTGGGATTACCTGCAAGTGGACATCTCTTCTCTCCTGCTCAATCAAAAACTGAAATTCACTCATGCACTCAATCAAGAGCTGATCCAGAAAAATGCTGTCTTTGCTGGTCGTTTCCACCTGATTTCTAGCTGTGTTTAGGGTCAAAAAATTCAACTCCTCAACCAGTTTATTGAGTCTTTCCGTCTGGCGTCCAATGGTTGCTAGATAATGGTCCTGTTCTCCTTCCTTGATAACCCCATCCAAAATCCCTTCTACCGTCGCTTGGATTGAAGTGATAGGAGTCTTGATATCATGCGACAACTGGGCAATCATCAAGCCCTTTTCTCGTTCGCTTTCTTCCAAGGAATCAAAGCTTGCCTGCAAATCATGGGACATTTCATTAAAAGCTTGGCCTAATTGTTGAAATTCTAAAGGGCCTTGAACCTCCAAATTTGAAGGAAAATCCTTGTCCGCTACCCGCCTGGCATGCTCCTTGAGTTTGCCCAACGACGTAAAGACCGGCGATAGGAGAAAGAGACTAATCCCAGCACCGACAAGGCTGGCAACGATGGTCATCCCAAGCAAAAAGTAAATCTCGCTTTTCTCAATCAGCATTTTTTGAACAGCCCAAAAAACAACCAAAATGGTTAAGAGAGTTGAAATAATATATCCAACCAAAATATAACTTTTTAGTTTCATGTTTGTCCTCTCGGTTTCTCTATCTTATATCCCAACCCCCAAACTGTCTTAATAGTGGGCGTTTGGTCACTACTATATTTTGCCAACTCCTGTCGAAGAGCATGGATATGCACATTCAAGGTATTAGTATCATCCACGTAGTCTTCTTGCCAGACCTTTTCATAGAGGTCTGTCTTGGAGAAAACTCGCTCTGGATTGCTAGCTAAAATCCACAGCAATTCAAATGATTTAACAGTCAAATCCAGCATTTCTTCTCCTATTTGAACTTCATGACTACTATGATTCATTTTCAGATTGCCAAGGGAAATCAGCTCTGTTTCGCCCCCACGATGAAGGCGGCGCAAAATATTATGAACCCGCAAAACTAGCTCACGAGGGCTAAAGGGCTTAGCAATAAAATCATCTGCTCCCAAGCTCAGGCCGTAAATCTTGTCCTGTTCACTGGTCTTAGCAGTAATAAATAGGAAAGGCTGCTCTGGTGATAAGTATTGAACCTCACTGATTAAATCGTAACCATCCATCCGAGGCATCATGACATCTGTAATAATCAAATCAATCGGTTTTTTCTTGAACAGCTCTAGCGCTTCCAGTCCATCATGGGCTACCAAGACCTGATAACCTGCCTGAATTAAGTATCTCTGATGAATATCGGTGATTTCTACCTCGTCGTCAACGAGTAAAATTGTCTTTCCCATCTGTCTCTCCTTTGATAAAAACAGTGCTATACTGCTTTAAGTATAACACTATTTTTATTGTTTTACGATGATTTTAATCTGCTATTGAAAGAAAGTCCTGATTGCTGATTGAGTTGGTAAACTAGCCTTAGTCAGCCCACTATCCATCATTTATTTCCTTAGCTGATTAGTTTTCTTCTTTTTTGTTTTTCAAACCTAGACCACCGAGTAAACCTGCAAGCGCAAGCCCAAGGAAACCAATACTTGCCATTGATGTTTGAGCTTCACCAGTATTTGGTAGCATAGCTTTATCATCTGACATCATCTTGTCTGACATCATCTTGTCTGACATCATCGTATCAGACATCTTGTTAGCAGAAGCAGCCATGTTTTCACCTGCCATCGTATTGGTAGAGCTTGTCATGGTGTCAGCAGGCATGCTATCTGTAGTACCTGGAGCTGGAGTCTCAGTCTTCATACCTGATTTTTCCATTTGGTCATTTGCTGGCATTGCTTTATCAGTCTCTTTGGCTGGTGCCATCATGTCCTTATGGTCAGTAGGCATTTGATGAGTCGCACCTGTAGCATGACTGTGATTCATCGGAGTCACTCTAGAACCAGAGTTAGAAGGTGAGAAAGAACCATTTGCTGTGTCTGATGTTTCTTTAACATTTATCTTAATAGTAACTTTTTTAGTTGCTACGACATTTGTCAAATCTGCTTTACCATCTTTGTTGCCATAGACTTTGACTGTAGCGCTGTAAGTTTTAGTGCCGTTTGCTCGGAATTGGTCAATGAGTTCTTGTTTTTCTTTGCCAGCTACATTTCCTTCCAAGGCTACTTGGTAGAAGTATTGACCTTTGGTCTTCACGTTTTCACCTAGTGGAGATAGGGCTGGGTTTTTAGCGTCGCCGTTATCTGACCATGGAGCCTTGTCAGATGCTTTGAGCAAGAGACGAGTCAACATGCCATCACCTGCGAAGAGTTCATATGGAATCACATGGTTGACACCGGCTGTGAATGGACCTTCGCCCTTGGCTTTTTCTAGGTAGGCTGCAGGAACATCGATACTGTCTTTAACGTTATCTTTAACAGCTTTTTCGACAGTTTCTTTAGCAACTAATCCATTGATGTTGATGTCTACATTTTTAGTAGCAACTAGATTAGTCAAGTCAGCTTTACCGTCTTTATTTCCGTAAACTTTAACAGTAGCTTTATAAGTTTGAGTACCATTAGCACGAAGCTGATCAATTAAATCTTGACCTTGTTTACCAACAGTATTGCCATTTAAGTCTACTTCATAGAAATATTGACCTTTTGTTTTCACATTTTCTCCTAATGGAGATAAAGCAGGATTTTTAGCTGTACCATTATCAGACCATGGAGCCTTATCAGAAGCTTTTAGTAATAGACGAGTCAACATACCATCACCAGCGAAGAGTTCATAAGGAATTACTTGGTTTACACCGGCAGTGAAAGGACCTTTTCCTTCAGCTTTTTCAAGATAAGCTGCTGGAACATCGATACTGTCTTTAACGTTATCTGCAACGGCTTTTTGAACTGTTTCTTTAGAAATTAAACCGTTTATGTTAATAGTAACTTGTTTAGTTGCTACGACATTTGTCAAATCTGCTTTACCATCTTTGTTACCATAGACATTGACTGTAGCGCTGTAGGTTTTAGTGCCGTTTGCTCGGAACTGGTCGATGAGTTCTTGTTTTTCTTTGCCAGCCACGTTTCCGTCCAAGGCTACTTGATAGAAGTATTGACCTTTGGTCTTCACGTTTTCGCCTAGTGGAGATAGGGCTGGGTTTTTAGCGTCGCCGTTATCTGACCATGGAGCCTTGTCAGATGCCTTAAGCAAGAGACGAGTCAACATGCCATCACCTGCGAAGAGTTCGTATGGAATCACATGGTTAACACCAGCTGTGAATGGACCGTCACCCTTGGCTTGTTCTAGGTAGGCTGCTGGAACATCGATACTGTCTTTGATGTTGTTTTTAACTGCAGATTTGACATCGCTTCTTGTTACAAGACCGTTCAAGGTAATATTGACTTTACGTTCCTTGACAACCTTATTCAAATTTGGTTTATCACCGGCTGCTTCATAGACAGTCAGGGTAGCTTCATAGGTATTTGTACCATTAGTACGAAGTGTATCTAATAAATCCTGATCTTGCTTACCTGTAGTGTTACCATTCAAAGATACTTGATAGTAATACTTGCCATCAGGTAAATTTTTCACTGGTGGAATTTTTTCATTTTTATCCTTACCATTATCTGACCATGGAGCCTTGTCAGATGCTTTGAGCAAGAGACGAGTCAACATACCATCTCCTGCGAAAAGTTCATATTTAAGCGGTTTGTTTACACCAGCCAAGAAAGGACCGGAAGCTTTGGCTTGTTCTAGATAGCCCGCTGGGACATCGATACTGTCTTTAACATCCTCATCGACAGCTTTTTTAATATCTTCTGGACTTGCTTGTTTCCCATCCACATCAGCTGTATCTACAGCTTCTTTTAAGACATCTGCTAGCTCTGAATTTTCTTGAGCTTCTTCACCTTTTTCAAAAAGTGTATCCAGACGAGAAGGGCTTGTCTCCTCGCTCACTTCAGTTACTTCTGTAGGTGTAGAAAGTGAGTTCGTATTTCCAGCAACGACCTCAGGTTTCGCTTGAGCAAGAACAGTATCTCCCTGAGTTTCTGCTAAGTCACCCTCTTTCGTTCCCGATGTCTCTTCAGGTACAACTTGAGCAGGGGTCGGATTGACCCCATCGGCACGTACAGAACTTGGCTGACCAACTAGGACAAAGAAGCCACTAGCCACAACAACTGAGGCAACACCGACACTGAGACGGCGAATAGACCAACGAGTATATCTTTGATTTGGATTGAATTTCATAGGGTTCTCCTTAGAGTTTTTCTTTATTTGATGACTCTAGTATAATATCCTAAAATTAAAAAGGACTAAGAAAAAGTTAAAATTTTTCTTAAATCCCTCTTATAAAATACTTATATCAATTAAATCCATAAACAGATTTGGTGATTTGATAGACGACATTGGACAGTTTGCGAGCTGGCAAGACTGAATGTTTGGTCAAACGGCTGAGCATGGTCTTACGGATAGCCTGAAAAACCTCTGGATTTTCCTGCTGAATATAGGTCCACAGCTCCCGTTTTTTTGCCAAATGCTCTGCTGTACCTGCTCGATTGAGCAGGGCACTGGAAATCACCGTCGTAATCTCGATATGATTCAGCAGATATTCTCGCATTTTGGGGTGGCTCACTTGGGATAAATCAAGCTGGTCTACCAAGAGTCGATTGACTTTAAGTTGCTGGTCAATGCGCTTAATCATCACTTGCTCATTGACAGACTGGTCCTCACGCCCAATCAAATAACGATAGAAATCGACAGGCAGATAGTACATGGTCTTGACCTGCTGAAGAGGGGTAAAGACAAAGAGATTATCGACATAAAAAGTATGCTCAGGCAGTTGGAACTGGCTAGCACGCAACAAATCTGTCCGATAAATCAGCGAGTGCATCATGATATACTGGCCTTTGGAGAAATTTCCGACCTGGTCCCAGCCAAAAATCTGCCGAACAGGCAAGACTGACTCGTAGCTCATACTCTTCTTACGAGACTGACCTTCCTTTTCGTAAACAAAATTAGTCACAAAGGCGTCAACCTCTTGACCCTTACTCTCAAGTTCCTGCAAGGTTTCAAGAGTTTTCAAGTAGGCACGAGGATCCACCCAATCATCACTGTCAACTACTTTAAAATAGCGCCCAGAAGCCTCTACCAAGCCACGATTGACCGCACCGCCATGGCCCTTATTTTCCTGATAAATGGCTCTAACGATGTTAGGATACTTGTCGGCTAAACGCTCAGCGATTTCCTGAGTCTGGTCCTGAGACCCATCATTGATAATCAAAATCTCAACTTGCTCACCACCAATCACTAGCGACTCCACACAGTAATGAAGATAGGCTGCAGCATTATAGCTAGGAATGGCGATAGACAATAACTTCATAATCTACTCCTTTAGGGGACTGATTTTTCTTATACTCTTCGAAAATCAAA
>NZ_VMKU01000142.1:0-731 GCF_013276315.1 Streptococcus sp. 2741
ATCGGGAAGACAGGATTCGAACCTGCGACACCTTGGTCCCAAACCAAGTACTCTACCAAGCTGAGCTACTTCCCGAGTTAAATAGAAAAATGCACCCTAGAGGAGTCGAACCTCTAACCGCCTGATTCGTAGTCAGGTACTCTATCCAGTTGAGCTAAGGGTGCTCATTAGTTTATGCCGAAGACCGGAATCGAACCGGTACGATCGTTACCAATCGCAGGATTTTAAGTCCTGTGCGTCTGCCAGTTCCGCCACCCCGGCCTCTCTAAGCGAACGACGGGATTCGAACCCGCGACCCCCACCTTGGCAAGGTGGTGTTCTACCACTGAACTACGTTCGCACTATTTTCTTCTATCTAAAAATGCCGGCTACATGACTTGAACACGCGACCCTCTGATTACAAATCAGATGCTCTACCAACTGAGCTAAGCCGGCTCAGTTATTATATCTCAATGCGGGTTAAGGGACTTGAACCCCCACGCCGTTAAGCGCCAGATCCTAAATCTGGTGCGTCTGCCAATTCCGCCAAACCCGCAGATATGACCCGTACTGGGCTCGAACCAGTGACCCATTGATTAAAAGTCAATTGCTCTACCAACTGAGCTAACGAGTCTAAAATAACTTTCGTTATTTCAAACGGTCCCGACGGGAATCGAACCCGCGATCTTCGCCGTGACAGGGCGACGTGATAACCGCTACACTACGGGACCTTTGGGAGTTAACGGGATCGA
>NZ_VMKU01000143.1:0-5183 GCF_013276315.1 Streptococcus sp. 2741
CGCTTGAGAGAAGCGAGTGACAAAGACCTTTGAAAACTGAACAAGACGAACCAATGTGCAGGGCACTACAACTACGGTTGTAGTACTGAACAATGAAAAAACAATAAATCTGTCAGTGACAGAAATGAGTGAGAACTCAAACTTTTAATGAGAGTTTGATCCTGGCTCAGGACGAACGCTGGCGGCGTGCCTAATACATGCAAGTAGAACGCTGAAGGAGGAGCTTGCTTCTCTGGATGAGTTGCGAACGGGTGAGTAACGCGTAGGTAACCTGCCTGGTAGCGGGGGATAACTATTGGAAACGATAGCTAATACCGCATAAGAGTGGATGTTGCATGACATTTACTTAAAAGGTGCAATTGCATCACTACCAGATGGACCTGCGTTGTATTAGCTAGTTGGTGGGGTAACGGCTCACCAAGGCGACGATACATAGCCGACCTGAGAGGGTGATCGGCCACACTGGGACTGAGACACGGCCCAGACTCCTACGGGAGGCAGCAGTAGGGAATCTTCGGCAATGGACGGAAGTCTGACCGAGCAACGCCGCGTGAGTGAAGAAGGTTTTCGGATCGTAAAGCTCTGTTGTAAGAGAAGAACGGGTGTGAGAGTGGAAAGTTCACACTATGACGGTATCTTACCAGAAAGGGACGGCTAACTACGTGCCAGCAGCCGCGGTAATACGTAGGTCCCGAGCGTTGTCCGGATTTATTGGGCGTAAAGCGAGCGCAGGCGGTTAGATAAGTCTGAAGTTAAAGGCTGTGGCTTAACCATAGTAGGCTTTGGAAACTGTTTAACTTGAGTGCAAGAGGGGAGAGTGGAATTCCATGTGTAGCGGTGAAATGCGTAGATATATGGAGGAACACCGGTGGCGAAAGCGGCTCTCTGGCTTGTAACTGACGCTGAGGCTCGAAAGCGTGGGGAGCAAACAGGATTAGATACCCTGGTAGTCCACGCCGTAAACGATGAGTGCTAGGTGTTAGACCCTTTCCGGGGTTTAGTGCCGTAGCTAACGCATTAAGCACTCCGCCTGGGGAGTACGACCGCAAGGTTGAAACTCAAAGGAATTGACGGGGGCCCGCACAAGCGGTGGAGCATGTGGTTTAATTCGAAGCAACGCGAAGAACCTTACCAGGTCTTGACATCCCTCTGACCACTCTAGAGATAGAGTTTTCTTTCGGGACAGAGGTGACAGGTGGTGCATGGTTGTCGTCAGCTCGTGTCGTGAGATGTTGGGTTAAGTCCCGCAACGAGCGCAACCCCTATTGTTAGTTGCCATCATTCAGTTGGGCACTCTAGCGAGACTGCCGGTAATAAACCGGAGGAAGGTGGGGATGACGTCAAATCATCATGCCCCTTATGACCTGGGCTACACACGTGCTACAATGGCTGGTACAACGAGTCGCAAGCCGGTGACGGCAAGCTAATCTCTTAAAGCCAGTCTCAGTTCGGATTGTAGGCTGCAACTCGCCTACATGAAGTCGGAATCGCTAGTAATCGCGGATCAGCACGCCGCGGTGAATACGTTCCCGGGCCTTGTACACACCGCCCGTCACACCACGAGAGTTTGTAACACCCGAAGTCGGTGAGGTAACCGTAAGGAGCCAGCCGCCTAAGGTGGGATAGATGATTGGGGTGAAGTCGTAACAAGGTAGCCGTATCGGAAGGTGCGGCTGGATCACCTCCTTTCTAAGGATAAGGAACTGCGCATTGGTCTTGTTTAGTCTTGAGAGGTCTTGTGGGGCCTTAGCTCAGCTGGGAGAGCGCCTGCTTTGCACGCAGGAGGTCAGCGGTTCGATCCCGCTAGGCTCCATTGGTGAGAGATCACCAAGTAATGCACATTGAAAATTGAATATCTATATCAAATAGTAACAAGAAAATAAACCGAAAACGCTGTAGTATTAATAAGAGTTTATGACTGAAAGGTCAGAAAATAAGGTTAAGTTAATAAGGGCGCACGGTGGATGCCTTGGCACTAGGAGCCGAAGAAGGACGTGACAAACGACGATATGCCTTGGGTAGCTGTAAGTAAGCGATGATCCAGGGATTTCCGAATGGGGGAACCCAACAGGTACTACCTGTTACCCACATCTGTTAAGGATGTGAGGAGGAAGACGCAGTGAACTGAAACATCTAAGTAGCTGCAGGAAGAGAAAGCAAAAGCGATTGCCTTAGTAGCGGCGAGCGAAACGGCAGGAGGGCAAACCGAAGAGTTTACTCTTCGGGGTTGTAGGACTGCAATGTGGACTCAAAGATTATAGAAGAATGATTTGGGAAGATCAGCCAAAGAGAGTAATAGCCTCGTATTTAAAATAGTCTTTGTACCTAGCAGTATCCTGAGTACGGCGGGACACGTGAAATCCCGTCGGAATCTGGGAGGACCATCTCCCAACCCTAAATACTCCCTAGTGACCGATAGTGAACCAGTACCGTGAGGGAAAGGTGAAAAGCACCCCGGGAGGGGAGTGAAATAGAACCTGAAACCGTGTGCCTACAACAAGTTCGAGCCCGTTAATGGGTGAGAGCGTGCCTTTTGTAGAATGAACCGGCGAGTTACGTTATGATGCGAGGTTAAGTTGAAGAGACGGAGCCGTAGGGAAACCGAGTCTGAACAGGGCGCCTTAGTATCATGACGTAGACCCGAAACCATGTGACCTACCCATGAGCAGGTTGAAGGTGCGGTAAGACGCACTGGAGGACCGAACCAGGGCACGTTGAAAAGTGCTTGGATGACTTGTGGGTAGCGGAGAAATTCCAAACGAACTTGGAGATAGCTGGTTCTCTCCGAAATAGCTTTAGGGCTAGCGTCGACATTAGAGATTCTTGGAGGTAGAGCACTGTTTGGGTGAGGGGTCCATCCCGGATTACCAATCTCAGATAAACTCCGAATGCCAATGAATTATGGTCGGCAGTCAGACTGCGAGTGCTAAGATCCGTAGTCGAAAGGGAAACAGCCCAGACCACCAGCTAAGGTCCCAAAATAATTGTTAAGTGGAAAAGGATGTGGGGTTGCACAGACAACTAGGATGTTAGCTTAGAAGCAGCTATTCATTCAAAGAGTGCGTAATAGCTCACTAGTCGAGTGACCCTGCGCCGAAAATGTACCGGGGCTAAAACAATTTACCGAAGCTGTGGATACCTTTATAGGTATGGTAGGAGAGCGTTCTATGTGTGATGAAGGTGTACCGTGAGGAGCGCTGGAACGCATAGAAGTGAGAATGCCGGTATGAGTAGCGAAAGACAGGTGAGAATCCTGTCCACCGTAAGACTAAGGTTTCCAGGGGAAGGCTCGTCCGCCCTGGGTCAGTCGGGACCTAAGGAGAGACCGAAAGGTGTATCCGATGGACAACAGGTTGATATTCCTGTACTAGAGTATGTAGTGATGGAGGGACGCAGTAGGCTAACTAAAGCAGACGATTGGAAGAGTCTGTCTAAGCAGTGAGGTGTGAATTGAGTTAAATGCTTAGTTCTATAACATTGAGCTGTGATGGGGAGCGAAGTTTAGTAGCGAAGTTAGTGACGTCACACTGCCAAGAAAAGCTTCTAGCGTTTAAACATACTCTACCCGTACCGCAAACCGACACAGGTAGTCGAGGCGAGTAGCCTCAGGTGAGCGAGAGAACTCTCGTTAAGGAACTCGGCAAAATGACCCCGTAACTTCGGGAGAAGGGGTGCTGACTTTACGTCAGCCGCAGTGAATAGGCCCAAGCAACTGTTTATCAAAAACACAGCTCTCTGCTAAATCGTAAGATGATGTATAGGGGGTGACGCCTGCCCGGTGCTGGAAGGTTAAGAGGAGTGCTTAGCGCAAGCGAAGGTATGAATTGAAGCCCCAGTAAACGGCGGCCGTAACTATAACGGTCCTAAGGTAGCGAAATTCCTTGTCGGGTAAGTTCCGACCCGCACGAAAGGCGTAATGATTTGGGCACTGTCTCAACGAGAGACTCGGTGAAATTTTAGTACCTGTGAAGATGCAGGTTACCCGCGACAGGACGGAAAGACCCCATGGAGCTTTACTGCAGTTTGATATTGAGTGTCTGTACCACATGTACAGGATAGGTAGGAGTCTACGAGATCGGGACGCCAGTTTCGAAGGAGACGCTGTTGGGATACTACCCTTGTGTTATGGCCACTCTAACCCAGATAGGTGATCCCTATCGGAGACAGTGTCTGACAGGCAGTTTGACTGGGGCGGTCGCCTCCTAAAAGGTAACGGAGGCGCCCAAAGGTTCCCTCAGAATGGTTGGAAATCATTCGCAGAGTGTAAAGATATAAGGGAGCTTGACTGCGAGAGCTACAACTCGAGCAGGGACGAAAGTCGGGCTTAGTGATCCGGTGGTTCCGTATGGAAGGGCCATCGCTCAACGGATAAAAGCTACCCTGGGGATAACAGGCTTATCTCCCCCAAGAGTTCACATCGACGGGGAGGTTTGGCACCTCGATGTCGGCTCGTCGCATCCTGGGGCTGTAGTCGGTCCCAAGGGTTGGGCTGTTCGCCCATTAAAGCGGCACGCGAGCTGGGTTCAGAACGTCGTGAGACAGTTCGGTCCCTATCCGTCGCGGGCGTAGGAAATTTGAGAGGATCTGCTCCTAGTACGAGAGGACCAGAGTGGACTTACCGCTGGTGTACCAGTTGTCTTGCCAAAGGCATCGCTGGGTAGCTATGTAGGGAAGGGATAAACGCTGAAAGCATCTAAGTGTGAAACCCACCTCAAGATGAGATTTCCCATGATTTTATATCAGTAAGAGCCCTGAGAGATGATCAGGTAGATAGGTTAGAAGTGGAAGTGTGGCGACACATGTAGCGGACTAATACTAATAGCTCGAGGACTTATCCAAAGTAACTGAGAATACGAAAGCGAACGGTTTTCTTGGTTTGAATAGATATTCAATTTTGAGTAGGTATTACTCAGAGTTAAGTGACGATAGCCTAGGAGATACACCTGTACCCATGCCGAACACAGAAGTTAAGCCCTAGAACGCCGGAAGTAGTTGGGGGTTGCCCCCTGTGAGATAGGGAAGTCGCTTAGCTCTAGGGAGTTTAGCTCAGCTGGGAGAGCATCTGCCTTACAAGCAGAGGGTCAGCGGTTCGATCCCGTTAACTCCCATTTTAGCGGGTGTAGTTTAGTGGTAAAACTACAGCCTTCCAAGCTGTTGTCGCGAGTTCGATTCTCGTCACCCGC
>NZ_VMKU01000144.1:0-808 GCF_013276315.1 Streptococcus sp. 2741
CCAATGTTTGGAAAGCCTTGTTTTTAAAACCTCGTTTTCGAATTTCTTTCCAGACTTGTTCAATAGGGTTCATTTCTGGTGTATAAGGTGGGATAAAAGCCAACTCAATATTACTTGGAATCTCTAAGGTACTTGATTTATGCCATATAGCATTATCCATGACAAGTAAAATATAGTCATCTGGATAAGCTTGTGAGACTTGCCGTAGAAATTCATTGATCCACTCAGTATTGCATCCTCCAGCAATGAGGAAAAAGGAATCTCCTGTCTGAGCATCTACTGCCCCATAACAATAGCGATATTCTCGCATATAATGACTAGGAATGCTAGGTCGGATTCCTTGAGGAGCCCAACAAGAACTCATCTTACTGATTCTTCCGAAACCAGCTTCATCTTGGTACATCAAACGTACTTTGTTATAAGTCCCCTCTTCTTTAAAGCGCTTACTTAAGGTCTCGAATGTAGATTTTATTTTTAGACGTCTCAATTGTCTGAGCGTCTGCCTTCTTGGGATGCTCAGGTCGAGGAGTGACCGTTCGCCAACCATGTCGTTTCAGGAGATAATAGAAACCATCACGTGTGGAAGTGCGACCAATCTCTTTTTGATAGGCTTCAAATAACTGATTGACAGTTACAAATTCCCCAGCCTGAGCAGCTTCTATATGACGTTTTAGAAATGCTTGTTCTTCTTCGTAAGTCATATATTCTCTATGACGTCCACCACGGGTCTCCTGAAGAAGCGCTTCTAAACCAAACTCCTTATATTTTTTCAAATTCCTCCAAACAGTTGTTTTATTGCAATCTAGCA
>NZ_VMKU01000145.1:0-2340 GCF_013276315.1 Streptococcus sp. 2741
TTGAGGTTGCAGATAAGACTGACGAAGTCAGTAACCATACATACGACAAGGCGAAGCTGACGCGGTTTGAAGAGATTTTCGAAGAGTATAAAATTGAATTGCTTATAAAAAGCTCCATACACTGGATGTGTATAGAGCGATGGGGCTTTATTTAATATAGAGTTCTTGATTTTTCAAGACAATTTCACGTACGCTCGCAAATTTCTTAAGTTTTTTAAGTTCTTCTGGATGAGTGACGAGAGTGATAACATAACCTTCCTTGCCCATACGGCCAGTACGGCCAGCACGGTGAGTGTAGGTTTCAATATCTCTAGGAATATCAAAGTTTACGACACATTCTAGGCTATCGATATCAATTCCACGTGCCAGAAGGTCTGTTGCTAGAAGCAGGGTTAGTTGCTTGTCTTTAAACTTTTCTAAGATGACTTTTCTAAATTTGACATTAACATCACTAGCGAGAGAAACAGCCAAGATATCCCGATACTGTAATTTTTCCTCTGCACTTCCAAGGTCTGATAGGCTGTTAAAGAAGACCAGACCGCGGAAATCCTCCACATGAGCTAGTTTTCGTAGCATATCCACTCGGTGACGTTGGTCTACCTGCATATAGAAATGTTGGATGTTATCCAGTTTTTGGTCAGAGAGATCAATGGTACGTGTGTTTGGCGCAATCTTTTCTTGGTCAAACGTAGTCGTGGCACTCATGTAGACCAGTTGGTGGTCACGCGGTGCGTAGTGAGTGATTTTCTCAACAAAGTGAATCTGAGAATCATCTAGCAATTGGTCGAATTCATCCAGGATGATGGTTTCCACATTCATCATCTTGATTTTTTTCAATTTAATGAGTTCAAAGATACGTCCAGGAGTTCCAATCAGAATTTCTGGTCCTTTTTTTAGGCGTTCAATCTGGCGTTTCTGGCTCGAACCTGATAAGAAGAGTTGGGGAGTCAAGCCGATAGTCTCAGCCCACGTTTTACATACATCAAAAATCTGTCCAGCAAGCTCTGTATTTGGTGCTAGAATCAAGAGTTGCTGCGCTTTTTTCTTTTGTAGTCTGAGAAGACTTGGTAGGAGGTAAGCTAGGGTCTTACCGGTTCCTGTTGGACTTACTCCTAGAAGATTTTCTCCTGCAAGAATGGGCTCAAATAGTTGAGTTTGAATGGGGGTAAATTCTTGGAAACCGAGTTGGTCACTTAGTTCTTGCCATTCAGTAGGTAGTTTGCTTTTCATTTTTCTGCCTCAAATCTAATGCCAGCAGTCTGGCGCATGGTATATAGTAGCTCATGAACAGAGCCTGCATCATCCAGCCAAGTCTGGTAAAGTGTCTGGTCTGGTTGCTGAATCATGTGTGCAAATGCAGTGACTTCCTCAGTCATCGTATGAGGAGCCTGTTGAATAGGGAGCTGGACTTGATTGCCTTGGTGGTCGGTAAAAATAGCTGAGCGAATATGCTCAATCGTGTTGAGGGTCAAGGTTCCATTTGTTGTGTAAATTTCGCAAGGAAGATTGGAAGTGATGTTTTTCCCAGCCTTGATATGAACTTGAAAGTCAGGGTAGAAGAGGATACCGTCTCCATTTAGGTCCATGCTATTGTCAAGCTGTTGAGCCATGTAGGTTGCGTCCTCAGCCTTTCCAAAGAGACGAACGGCAGCGTAGAGAGGATAAATCCCCAAATCCATAAGTGCTCCACCAGCAAAACGCTCTGAAAAGACATTGGGCGTATGCCCAGCCAACAAGTTAGGCATTTTGGAAGAATATTTGGCATAGTTGAAATCTGCCCCCAAAATTTGTTTGTCTGCTAAAAAGTTTTTGATGATAGTGAAAGCTTTTTCATGGTAATTACGAGCTGCTTCAAAGATAAAACAGTGATTTTTTTCAGCTGTTTGAACCAAATCCGGACAGTCTTGTGGCTGAGTGACAGCTGGCTTTTCAAGAATGACATGTTTACCTGCAGACAAGGCAGCCTTTGCCTGAGCAAAATGCAAGGAGTTTGGACTGGCAATATAGACTACATCGAAGGAGCTCTTGAAGAAGTCTTCTAATTGATCAAATAGTTGGATATCCTGATAGCGAGAAGCAAAGGTTGCTGCGGTTTCAAGTTTCCTAGAATAGACTGCGACCAGCTGGTATTTCCCACTAGCATGGGCTGCTTCTATGAAGTGGTGGCTGATATCGCCAGTGCCAATGATACCTAATTTAAGCATAAATACTCCTTTTCTGATTTTAAATCCTTCTTTTATTATAACATAGATAGACGGGACTATCCAACAGAGGGGAAAAATTTCAAATAAGCGATTAGCTTTCTTCTGAAGAAAAGCTTTCTCCCGACTTTATCACTTA
>NZ_VMKU01000146.1:0-6344 GCF_013276315.1 Streptococcus sp. 2741
CTTGAACTTGAAATTTGGCAAAAGAGAATCAAGATTACTCCTGATTCTCCATTTTTATGCAATATCAAATTTCAATTGGCCTGCTTTGACACCAATCTTAAGTGTGCTGCCTGCCACCAAATCTCCCTTAAGAAGAAGTTCTGCCAACTTGTCTTCCACTTCTGTTTGCAGGGTTCTGCGAAGTGGACGAGCTCCCATCTCTGGGTCATATCCTTGATTTGCCAACAATTTCAGTGCAGAAGCTTGTAATTTCAAGTCAATGCCTTTTTCAGCCAAACTTGCCACTAAAGGTTTGACCATAATCTTCACCACTTCCTGCATATGGTCACTAGACAGGCTATGGAAGACCACCTTTTCATCAATACGGTTGATAAACTCAGGTCTATAAGCCTTTTTCAGCTCTTCAAACATGCGTTTTTCCATATTTTCCTGGTCAAAACGAATATCCTTAGCTCCAAAACCGACGGTCTTGTCATCCCGAAGGGCTGTCGCACCAAGGTTTGACGTCATGATGATAATGGTATTTGAAAAGTCAACCTTGCGGCCCTTGCTATCGGTCAAGACACCATCATCCAAGACCTGCAAGAGCACATTAAAGATATCTGGGTGGGCCTTCTCTACCTCGTCAAAAAGGAGAACGGAATATGGTTTGTTGCGAACCTTCTCGGTCAACTCCCCACCTTCTTCATAACCCACATAACCCGGAGGAGCTCCATTGAGACGGCTGGCTGCAAATTTCTCCATATACTCACTCATATCAAAGCGGATAAGGGCTGATTCGTCATCAAAGAGAACTTCTGCCAAAGCCTTGGCCAATTCGGTCTTCCCGACACCTGTGGGTCCTAGGAACATAAAAGAACCAATCGGACGCTTGTGACTGCGAATCCCTGACTGATTGCGGCGAATAGCACGGCTAACGCTTGAAACTGCTTGATCTTGACCGATGACACGCTTGTGTAGTTCAGCTTCCAAGTTCAGGTATTTCTTAGCGTCAGTCTGAGTCAGTTTTTGGACTGGGATACCTGACAATCGACTCAAGGTAGTCAAAATATCAGACTCTGTTACCAAGTCTTTATAGACAGGCACTTGCTCTTCTTTTGCGATTAGCTGAGCTGCCTGTTTCCACTTGCCATCCATCAAGGCCTTGTCAGCTGGACTCAAGCCTGAATCGTCTACTTTTACATGCTTAGCCTTATTTTGCACTGTTGCTGCTGCTTCATCTAAGAGGTCTATAGCAGAGTCTGGCAAATGGCGACTAGTCAAGTAACGATGGGCCATCTTAACGGCTGTTTCGACCGCTTCATCTGTGATTTGCACACGGTGATGTTTCTCATAAGTCGCCTTCAAGCCTTGCAAAATGGCCATGCTGTCTGCCACACTTGGCTCTTCAATCGTCACTTTAGCGAATCGACGAGAAAGAGCCGCATCTTTTTCGATGTGTTTTTGGTATTCTTCCTGAGTGGTGGCACCAACCGTTCTCAAAGTTCCACGCGCTAAGGCTGGCTTCAAAATATTGGCCGCATCCAGAGTTGAGTCAATTCCACTCCCAGAACCCATGATAGTGTGGAGTTCATCGATAAAGAGGATGACTTGGCCATCTTCTTCAATATCCTTGATGATATTGTTCATGCGCTCTTCAAAGTCACCACGGAAGCGTGTCCCTGCAACGACATTCATCAAATCAAGCTCTAACACGCGCATCTTAGCCATTTCCACAGGCACATCCCCACTAGCAATACGCTGAGCAAGACCAAGCGCCAGAGCAGTTTTCCCGACACCAGCATCCCCAACCAAGACAGGATTATTCTTTGTCTTCCGACTCAAGATTTGAATCATACGCGAGATTTCCTTGTCCCGACCGATGACTGGTTCTAACTTGCCAGAACGAGCTTGCTCTGTCAAATCATGCGTATAATCCTCGAGACCACCACTCGGAGTCTGGGGCATACCCATCATATTAGCCATAGAATTTTGCTTGTCAGCTACTGTACGATGGCGTTGGCGTAGGGCCTTGAGGTCTTCACGAGTCCAGCCTGCCCGTTCTTCTAAATTTCGGCGAAGAGCAGCAATCTTGACCTGATCTTTCTTGTCTTCATAAGAAAAACCAGCCCTCTCCAAAATACGAGTCGCCAAGGCATTGCCATCATGCAAAATCGCATAGAGGACATGCTCTGTCCCTAATACCTTAGCATGGACCACTGACGCTACATACTCTGCTTCGTCAAAAAGAACCTGCAAACGACGGGAGAACGGCAACTCCGTAAAAGTTTCATACTGTCTATAGTCCGTTTCAGTCAGTTCCAAAGCCACCTCTTCTAAACGGTCCATCTCATATGGATAATCGTTTAAAGTCGCCCCTGCCACACTATAACTGTGATTGGACATGGCAATCAACAAGTGCCAAGACTCTAGGTAACCAGCTTCAAAATGGCCAGCCACCATGTAGGCACTCTCGATACATTCATTCAATGCTTTTGAATAGTTCATCTTACTTCCCTTTTCTATCTACCTCTTGTATAACCTGTCGTAGCATATTAGCTCGAAGGACTGGAGCTTCTTCTCCTAGGACGCGATCCAAAGCTACTGCCACAAGCAAATTCATCTCCTGCTTGGTCATCAATTCCTGCTCAACCAAAAGCTGTAGAATATCCTCATAAATTTCTTGACTGACCTGCTCACCAATTGAGTAAAGCAGCTCCCTGAGCATTTCATGATGACTAGAAAACTCAATCCGTCCTATACGAATATAGCCTCCGCCACCACGCTTACTTTCAACCAAGTAGCCTCTACTTTCGGTAAAGCGTGTCTTGATCACATAGTTAATCTGACTAGGGACAACCTGAAAGGTATCAGCCAACTGACTCCGTTGCAACTCCACAATACCAGATTGATCTAAAATCGCCTTGATGTAGGCCTCAATATGATCCGATGTATTTTTAAATCTCATTACAAACCCACCTCTCTCTTTAAACCTTGACTATCTTTGACTATTATACCGAAATTTTCTCATTTTTAAAAGAAAAAGGGCGCTGGTAAAGGATAATCTTCACCAACTCCCTATTTTTCTACTTATTCTAAGCCTAATTCTGCCAAGATTTGACGTTTGTAGGCAATCTTTTGGACTTCCTTGTCCTCATCTTCAGACCAGTCTAGTTTAATTTCTGAAACAATCTGCCCAGGGCGATTTTTCAAGATATAGATGCGGTCGCTGAGATTAAGAGCCTCCTCTATACTATGAGTAATAATCAATGTTGTCAAGTGTAACTGCTTGTGAATCTCAAGGTACCAAGCGTGTAGTTCCATCTTGGTCATCTCATCCAAGGCGCTAAAAGCCTCGTCTAAGAGAAAGAGCTTGTGCCCGAAAAGGTAAGTTCGAAGCAAGGCTACACGCTGGCGCATCCCGCCACTGAGTTCATGAGGGTATTTATCTCTTACAGCTGTCAACTGGAAGGTCGCAAGAATTTCATCCGCCCGGGCAATGGCTTCCGCCTTATCCACTTTTTGAATCAAGAGGGGCAGAATGATATTTCCAAGCACCGTCTTGTGCTCCAAGAGCAAGTCCTTTTGCAACATATAACTCACGCGCCCCTTGGGATTTTCTTCACCATCCAGGACAATTCTCCCAGACTGGACTTCTAAAATCCCAGCGATTAGATTAAAGAGAGTGGTCTTTCCAACACCGCTTGGACCTAGGATAGAAACCACTTCACCTGAAGTCACCTGCAGATTGATGTCCTCTAAAATCCTCTCCCGACCATAGGCATAACTGACGTGTTCTAGTCTTATTTCTGTCATTATTTCACAAATTCGTTGGTGAAGCCTTTATCTGTCAAATCTTCTTTAAGGATACCATTTTCTTTATCCCATTTGTAGAAGGCATTCCAGCGAGTTGCATCAAATTGACCCCATTTTTCCTTGTCGCTTGCGTATTCTTTTGACAAGTATTTTTGAGATTCGATGACAAAGTCACGTTTTTCCTGAAGTTCAGGTGCATTCTTGATGAGGATATCAGCCGCTTCTTCTGGATGCTCCATAGCATATTGGTAACCTTTTTTGATGGCTTGGATGACTTTACGAGCTTCTTCTTTGTTATCTTTCAGATAGTCGTTGTTTGCGATGATAACTGGTGAATAGTAGTCAAACTCCTTGACATAGTCTTTCAAATACATGAAGTTAGCATCTACACCTTGAGATTTAGCAAGTATACCATCCCAACCGTAGTAGATCCAAGCAGTGTCAAAGACACCATTGGCAATAGGTGTGATAGAGTTTGAGTCGTTATTTGGTACTTTTTCTACCTTCTCAAAGTCCCCACCTTGTGATTCTACCAATGTTTTCAACATAGCAAGTTCAGTTGGGTCATTCCAAGTCCCGTATTTCTTACCAACCAAGTCTTTTGGACTGCTTACATTGTCAGATTTACGTGAGATGATTCCTGATGTATTGTGTTCAACAATAGCTGCAACGGCAGTGATTCCTGCTCCTTTTTCCAATTTTTTAGCCATGTAGTCTTGGAAATACACTGCAAATGGTGCCTTACCATTGATAACCAAGTCAGATGAGCTTTCTTCTGGTGGCAATTTCAAATCAACATCCACTCCAGCTTCTTTGAAATAACCTTTTTCCTTGGCAACATATAGCCCTGTGTGGTTAGTATTTGGTGTCCAGTCTAGGATAAAGTCGATCTTCTTGAGTTCTGCCTCTTTGTTATCCTTAGAAGCAGTTCCTTGACCACAGGCCACAAGTACAACAGCTACAAGAGCTGTTAAAACAGTTAAAAACACTTTCCATGTTTTCTTCATTTTGATTTCCTCTTTTCTTTTTTGAAACATTCTAATTCTACGAACGTTTCCATTTAATAACATATTTTTCACTGACATCAACCAGCTTCATACCGAGAAGACTGATAATCGATACCAGAATAATAATAGCAAACATGGTATCATACTGAAACAGTTTCTTGGACTGAATCATGTAGACACCTAGTCCTTCAAAGCCTCCCAACCACTCAGATACCACTGTTGTGATAAAGGCGTAGGAGACACTGACCCTCAGACCTGCATAAAAGTAAGGCAGGCTGACTGGAATTTTAAAATGCCACAGGATTTGCCAAGGCTTGGCCCGCATCAGACTAAACAAGGTCAGCATATCCTTGTCACAATGCCTAAAGCCGTCCAAAATACTGACGATGATAGGAAAAGTGGTCGTCAAGATAATCAGGACAATCTTGGGCAAAATCCCATAACCGAGCCACAAGACCAAAATAGGGGCTATGGCAATGGTCGGGATAGTCTGAACGACCACCATCATAGGGTAAATCAGGTCATTGAGCCAAGTCAAACTATCCATGAGTACAGCCATGAGACAGGCAATCAAGACTCCCAAAATTAGACCTAGCAAAGCCACTCTCAACGTGGCCCAGCTATGGTGCCAGAGAAATTCTCTGTCACGAGCAAAGGCCTGGAGAATTTCAAAAGGTGTCGGCAGGATAAACTTGGGGAGAAGTTTAAGAAAACCTGCTAACTGCCAGATTGACAAGACTCCTAGAAAGCCCAATAGACTAATGTGTCGTCTCAGCATACTTTTCAAGCTTCTCATCAATACTTAAAATCTCTCCTACATTTATTTTGACATTGGCAAAGACATTATCTGCCTCCTGCCCTGCCACTTCCAGCGCTTCTTTTAGAATGCGCATAAGCTCATCAAACTCCCCTTCCAAGACCGTTTCAAATGGTGTCACCACCATGGTCACTTCTTGAGCTTGCAGATAAGCAATGACCTGATCAATAACAGCTATCCGATCAATCCCCTGTGCTAGGGGTAAAACTTGCAAGGCGATGCTTGCTTTCATAAAAACCTCCTCTTCTCGTTTTCCTTTGACAAAAAGAAAAACCTTTACCATATATGGAAAAGGTGCAAAATCAGACTAAGTATCGTTCCCTCCGCTGGCATTACCCAGATCAGGTGCGGTCGAAGTTTAACACTTCCTCTCAGACTGTACACAGACTCCCATATATTATATGTATATATGATAGCGCAAAATAAGAAAAATGTCAAGGAAATTGCTTAATCGAGTAGGGGATAATCTCTAGCCCCTCTCACACCACCGTACGTGCCGTTCGGCATACGGCGGTTCAACTAACTTTTAACACATGTCGTTCAAGGTAATAATCCAAACACGAAACCAGTCCACGTTTTTCAAGGACTGGTTTTGATATAGCACGTTTAGTACCGACTTCTGAGCTACTAATTGATAATGGTCACCCCAGCCAGATACCTTATCTGCTATCCATTTAGGAACTCCTAACTTAAGCAATCCCCATAGTCGTCTCGATTTCTTCTTC